>NZ_RZQA01000550.1:0-4367 GCF_004022915.1 Mesorhizobium sp. M7A.F.Ca.US.006.04.2.1 | reverse complement strand
GGACTATGCCGAGCTGGTCAATGAGGCGAAGGACTTCTTGTCCGGCCGCAGCCAGAAGGTGAAGACGGAAATCTCGGCCGCCATGCAGCAGGCGTCGGAAGCTCTCGATTTCGAGCGCGCCGCGATCTATCGCGACCGGTTAGCGGCCCTGTCGCATGTGCAGAGCCACCAGGGCATCAATCCGGCGACCGTCGACGAAGCCGATGTCTTCGCCATCCATCAGGAAGGCGGCCAGGTCTGCATCCAGGTGTTCTTCTTCCGCACCGGCCAGAACTGGGGCAACCGCGCCTATTTCCCCAAGGCCGATCCGGCGTTGGAAGCAGCCGAGGTGCTGGGCTCGTTCCTGGCGCAGTTCTATGACGACAAGCCGACGCCGCGGAACATTCTTCTGTCGCATGGCGTCGAGGATCAGGAATTGCTGGCCGAGGCGCTCTCCACCCGCGCCGGCCGCAAGGTCGCGATCTCCGTGCCGCAGCGCGGCGAGAAGAAGGACCTGACCGACAACGCTTTGCAGAATGCCCGCGAAGCGCTCGGACGCCGGCTGGCTGAAACCTCCACCCAGGGACGCCTGCTTGCCGGTTTCGCCGAGACATTCGGCCTGCCGAAGCCGCCAGTGCGCATCGAGGTCTACGACAATTCGCACATCATGGGCACCAATGCCGTCGGCGCCATGGTCGTTGCCGGACCGGAGGGGTTCGTGAAGAACCAGTACCGGAAATTCAACATCCGCTCGACCGAGATCACGCCTGGCGACGATTTCGGCATGATGCGCGAGGTGATGGAACGGCGGTTTTCGCGGTTGCTCAAGGAGCATGGCGATGTCCCGGCTGGGGATGCAGCCGGCGGTTCGGCAGACGATATGGAGGACGATATCTCCGGCAGCTTCCCGGCCTGGCCCGATGTCATCCTGATCGACGGTGGCCAGGGCCAGATGACCGCGGTGCGCAAGATCCTCGCCGATCTCGGCATCGAGGATCGCGTGGTTGCCATCGGCATCGCCAAGGGCCAGGACCGCGATGCCGGCCGCGAGCGGTTCTTCGTCAAAGGCAGGGACTCGTTTTCGCTACCGGTCCGCGACCCCGTGCTCTATTTCGTCCAGCGGCTGCGCGATGAGGTTCACCGTTTCGCGATCGGCTCGCATCGGGCTCGCCGCAAGAAGGAAATGGTCAAGAGCCCACTGGATGAGATCAGCGGCATCGGTCCCGGCCGCAAGCGGGCATTGCTGCTGGCATTCGGCACCGCCAAGGCGGTCAGCCGCGCGGCCATCGAGGATCTGCGGAAAGTCGACGGGATTTCCGAGCAGGTGGCGAAACTGGTCTACAATCACTTCCACGAGAGTTGAAAAATCTGGCACTTTCATCTGGCCTGTCGAATCTGGCCTGTTGACCCCCCACATTCGCTTCTGATTTGAGTAGGCAGGCAGAAAGAGTTTCCCGGATATGGCCAAGCGCGCGTTCAACCTGCCCAACATGCTCACCTACGCCCGCATCGTCGCGGTGCCGATGGTGGTGCTGTGCTTTTTTCTCGAAGGACATCTGAAGTCGAGCGACTTTGCCCGCTGGTCGGCGCTGATCATCTTCCTGCTCGCCTCGATCACCGATTATCTGGATGGCTATCTGGCGCGCGCCTGGCAACAAACCTCCAACATCGGCAAGATGCTCGACCCGATCGCTGACAAGCTGCTGGTCGCCACCTGCCTGCTGCTGCTGGCTGCGGACACCGATCGCCATGCGGGCATTGCCGGCTGGTCGTTGTGGGCGGCGATCATCATCCTGTGCCGCGAAATCCTCGTCTCGGGCCTGCGCGAATATCTGGCGGCGCTGAAAGTCTCGGTGCCGGTGACGCAGCTGGCAAAATGGAAGACCGCCATCCAGATGGTCGCCATAGCGTTCCTCTTGGCCGGACCAGCCGGCGACAAGATCTTTCCGCTGACCACCCAGACCGGGCTGGTGCTGCTGTGGATCGCGGCGTTGGTCACGCTCTACACCGGCTACGACTATTTCCGCGCCGGCCTCAAGCACATCATGGACGAGTGAGATGACGACCCGGCTCATCTATTTTGCCTGGGTGCGCGAGCGCATCGGCATGCCCGAGGAAGACGTCGACTTGCCGGCTGGCATCGAGACGGTCGCCGATCTCCTGCGCTGGCTGAAATCGCGCGGCGAGGGCTACGAGCACGCGCTGCAATATCCCGACGTGATCCGCGTCGCCATCAACCAGGAGCATGTCGAGCACCGCGAGAAGATCGCGGGCGCCCGCGAAATCGCGCTGTTCCCGCCGATGACCGGGGGCTGACATGACCGGCGCGGTCTTACCTGTCGTGCGCATTCAGCGCCAAGATTTTGACGTCGCGGCCGAGATCGCCAGACTGACGCTAGGCCGCGCCGATATCGGCGCCGTGGTGAGCTTCTCAGGCCTTTGCCGCGACGAGCAGGGCGCGCTCTCAGCGCTCGAGCTCGAACACTATCCCGGTATGGCCGAAGCAGAAATCGCCCGCATCGCTGCTGAAGCGGTCGAGCGTTGGCCGTTGCAGGGGCTCACCGCCATCCACCGCCACGGGAAGATCGCGCCCGGCGAGAACATCGTGCTGGTGGTGGCAGCCTCCGCGCACCGCCATGCGGCGTTCGAGGCGGCGAATTTTCTCATGGACTATCTCAAATCGCGCGCGCCCTTCTGGAAGAAGGAGCATCGGGCTGACGGTTCGGAGGGTGGCTGGGTCGAGGCCAAGGAAGCCGATGCAACGGCCGCGCAACGCTGGAAAGCGTCCGAATAAGATCGCCGCAGCCATGCATTGACCGCAATCCTTTGGCCAATTGGCGGAATTGGTCAGCCTGGGCATTGGCAGCCCGGGGCATTGGCAGCCCAGGGCATTGGCAGCCCGGGGTGAGGGAGATAGTCATGCTGGACAGGATCGCGGAGTTCTTCATCTTCGGTTTCGTGCCTCTGGTCGTCGGCATATTGGCCGTTCCTGAGCAGTCTGTTGCCGCCGAAAAGGCAGTGAGAGGCGAAGTGATCTATCGCGAGCGCATTGCCTTGCCGCCCAGTGCCGTGCTCTCCGTGCAACTTGCCGATGTGTCGCTGGCCGATGCGCCGGCCACCATTATCGGCGAGCAGAAAGTAAAGCCGACCGGCCAGGTGCCGATCAGCTTCGAGATCAAATTCGACCCTTCCGTCATCCGGTCGCAGATGACTTACGCGTTGCAAGCCCGCATCACCGTCGACGACAAGCTCCTGTTCATCTCCGATATGCGCCATCAGGTCGATCCGCTGACCGACGTGCCGCAGACCATCATGCTGAAGATGGTCGCCCCGAACGCCGAGCCGACGGTTTCGGTCTTCGACCAGCTCTGGCTGGTCGACTATGTCGACGGCATCGGCGTCATCGCTGCCCCGCAAGCGACATTCAGGGTCAGCGAGGCCGGCAAGGCGGGCGGCAGCGGCCCCTGCAACACCTATTTCGCCACCGCCAAGGTCAATGGGCAAACGATCGTGATCGGAGACATCGGTTCGACCTACAAGGCCTGTGCGCCAGAGGTGATGGCCGAGGAAAAGGCGCTGTTCGATGCGCTGGCCAAGGCGGCGTCATACCGTGTCGAGGCCGGCAAGCTCATCATATCAGGCAAGGATGGCCGCGAGATCCTGCGCTTTAGCGCGGCGAGCTGACCCCCAACGAAAAAGGCCGGCGAAACGCCGGCCTTCTTTTTACGGAATCCAAGGTCTGGATCGTCGGCTCAGCCGACGATCTCGGTGTCCGAGAACCAGTACTTGATCTCTTCTGCCGCGGTCTCCGGTGCGTCGGAGCCGTGCACGGAGTTTTCGCCGATCGACAGCGCATGAACCTTGCGGATGGTGCCTTCGGCGGCGTTGGCCGGGTTCGTGGCGCCCATCACTTCGCGGTTCCTGGCAATGGCGTTCTCGCCTTCCAGCACCTGGACGACGGTCGGTGCCGACGACATGAATTCAACCAATTCGCCGAAGAAAGGACGGTCCTTGTGGACGGCATAGAAGCCTTCCGCTTCGCGGCGGCTCATCCAGACCCGGCGCGAGGCGATGACGCGCAGGCCTGCCTCTTCCAGCATCCTGGTGATGGCGCCGGTGAGATTGCGCCGGGTTGCGTCCGGCTTGATCATGGAAAATGTGCGTTCGAGCGCCATGGGTCGTCCTTGTCTGAGAATGGAATTGAGAGTGGCGGGCTCTATACAAGCCGCCCGGCCCATTGCCAAGGGCCCCCGATCAGACGGCTGCACAGCAACGCTTTGCTTGCTATAGTCGCGTGCCGGCGCCGCGCTGAGGTCGGGCCGTATGGAGACAACATGACCATGACAGACGATCGTCAGGAACGCATTCGCAACCGTGCGCACCAGATC
>NZ_RZQA01000054.1:0-14149 GCF_004022915.1 Mesorhizobium sp. M7A.F.Ca.US.006.04.2.1 | reverse complement strand
GTCGATGTGGCGACGGCCAATGGCCAACCTTTCGTGCACCAGTTCTCGATCGGCATGCACGCGAAGATGGTGCAACTGCGCCAGAAGATGGAGTTCGGTTCGCGGTTGGGAAAGATCCGCGCCTCGGCCAAGGCGGCTTGGGCAACGATCAACAATCCACCTGCGATGAATGTGACGCTCAGCATCGGCGATGCCGAAATGGCGGCACGCATCACCGGCATCGGCATCACCAACAACTTATTCGGCGAAGGCCATCTGCCTTATGCCGACAATCCTGCGGGCGGCGTGCTCGGTGTCTATGTCACGGTGGCGAAGCAGCGCGCCGAACTGGTCAAGTTCTTCTTCAACATGGCGCGCGGCAAATGGCGCGACAACGAACATGTCGAAATCCACCAGACAAACAGAACGGTGCTGAAAATCCATTCGGGCAGCCGCAAATTTCGCGCCGTCATGGACGGCGAACTGGTCAGGCTTGACCGTGAAACGGTAATCGAGATCCAGCCTGGCGCACTGAATGTATTGGTTCCGGCGAGCGCGGCCCAGTCGAGAGCCGCCTGATGAGGTGCGACGCAACGGACAGGCCGGCTTTACCCGGCAGGAGCCTGCTCGGTGGTGTTGGGCGGTGTGGGCACATGCTGTTCATCGCTGTTAGGCGCCTTGATCAACACACCATAGATCTCGGCAATGCCCCATGCAGCAAACACCAGAAGCAGTGCGGCGATCAGGATCCGAAATCCATGCCAGCCCCATCGCCCCTGCCGCGCCTTGTTTTCTGGAATGATCTTGGCCATGCTCGATCCCTGTCTCATTCGGCACCAACTGGCGCGCCCGGCAAATCATGGTCGGGTAACGGTTCCTCGCTAGGATGGTTCCGGAAAAGCGTGCTGGCCTTGCACCAGCGCAAGCATGCGGCGACGAAGACCGGGACGAGGCAATTGGGGTGATTGGCAAGACGCAAACAGCACCCGATCTGCCGGCCGAAGTTGCGCTAGCAGTCATGGATGTCGACCGGCTGGCCGTGCTGCACGGATTGGAGATGCTGGATACGGCGGCCGACCCCGATTTCGACCGCGTCAGCAGCCTTGCCGCAGCGGTGATGCAGGTGCCGATGGCCCTGGTCACACTCGTCGACCTTGAACGGCATTGGTTCAAATCCTGCTTCGGCCTGGACGAGACCGAAACCGCGACCAACGTCTCCTTCTGCGCCCATGCGATTGCCGCCGGCGACGAGCCGATGGTGGTCGTGGATGCAACGGCGGACCCCCGTTTCAAGACCAACCCGCTGGTCACCGGAAAGCACCATGTCCGCTTCTATGCCGGCGCGCCGATGATCGTGGCAGGTGCCCGCATCGGCACGCTGTGCGTGCTCGACCGCGAGCCGCATGGTTTTCCATCCCGAGCCGAGCTCGACCAGTTGAAGGCGCTCGCCGGCCTCGCCGCCAGCCTGTTCACCCTAAAGGACGCAACCCGCAGCGGCGCGATCGCCGAGGCCGCACTTGCGCGCGAGGAAAAACGACGCGCCATCGCACTCGATGCGGCCTCGCTCGCCAGCTGGGCATGGGATATCCGCACCGATGTCATCGAATGCGACACATTGATGTCGGAGCTGTTCAACCTGCCGCGCTCCAACCGGCTGCGCGCACGCGACATCCTCACCGCCATCGATCCGCGCGACGTCTACCAGACCGAAACCCGCTTTCGCGACGCCTTGACCGGCAGCGACGACTATTTCGGCGAATACCGGGTGAAGGGCTTTCACCCGCCGCGCTGGCTCGCCACGCGCGGCCGTGTCATCGAGCGTGACGGCGACGGCAAGCCGACATTGATCTTCGGCGTCAATTACGACATCTCCGAGCGCAAGCTCGGCGACGAACGGCAACGGCTGCTGCTGCGTGAACTCAACCATCGCGTCAAGAACACTCTGGCGACCGTCCAGGCGCTGGCAACCCAGACCGTGCGCCATGCCCGCCAGCCAAGCCAGTTCCTCGAGGCCTTCGGCGCCAGGCTTCAGGCCTTGGGCATCGCCCACAATCTGTTGTCGGACCGCGAGTGGCGTGGCATCGGCATCAGTGAACTCGTCCAGATCGAGGTCAGACCTTTCGAAACGGCCGAGCAGCCGCGCATGACGATCTCCGGCGACGACCTGCTGCTGTCGCCCGACCAGGCCGTCGGGCTTGGCCTGATCCTGCATGAACTCGCCAGCAACGCGCTGAAATATGGCTCGCTGTCGGTGCCGTCAGGCAGGGTCGACCTCGGCTGGAGGACGCAAGGCAGGAAGGATGCCCGGCGTCTTGTGCTGACCTGGCGCGAAAGCGGCGGGCCGCAAGTCGCTCCGCCGGATCGGCAAGGCTTCGGCTCTATCCTCATTCGCCGCAGCCTGGCCAAGGTCATTTCCAGCGAAGTGACCCATGAATTCCGGCCGGAAGGCGTGTTTGCCGAAATATCGATGCCCCTGGAAGAGCTGTCGAAGTGATCTCCCAACAGCTCTATGTCCGCTCGCTCTCATCCGGATCGTCGGATTTCACATTCTCGCGGTAGATGGCGTAGGCCGCGAGCGCCACGGCCGGCCCCAGAATGGCGCCGAGACCGCCTTTTCCCTTGAGCAGGCTCGGCAGCACGGCGAGTGCGGCGGTGACGCCGATCGCCTTCATGTCGGCATTGCGGCGCTGCGCCCGGCGCCGGGCGCGCGAACCTGCGGATATCCGGTAGATCAGCAGGATAAGTCCGGCGAGCACCAGGAAACCGGCGCCAAACCCGAGCGCGGCGGCAAGCGAGCCGTAGCGCATCGCCGTCCAGATATAGGCGGCCCCGACCAGAAAGCCGAGACCGCAAAGCGCAGCGGCCATGGCGATCACATAGACGATTGCCGCCGTGCGCGCCCGATGAACGGCCGCCACGGTTTCCCCCGAGGCGAGGCCCGAGATCAGGGTTGCCAACATTCCCATCTGTAGCGCGACTAGCGACGCGCGATGAGCGCGAAAAGGAAGCCGACGCCAGCGGCGATTGCCAGTGACGTCACCGGCTTTTCACGCACGCTTGCCATCATCTGCGCTTCGATGTCCTTGGCATTGCTGCGCAAGCTGTCAAAGGCTGCTTCGCCCTGCGCGCGCAACTGCTCGACCCCTTCTGTCGCTGCACGGCGCGCGGTGCCATAGCCATGCTCGCCGGTCTTGGCCAGTTGTTTGGTGAGCTTGTCGATGTCGGCCTTCAACTGCCTGATGTCGGCTTCCAGGTCCGCATTTGCACGGGCGTCGGTTGCGGTCTTTCCTGCGGCAGTGGCCATGGCTTAACTCCTTGTGATTGCTCGGTTTCAAACGCGCTGCGCGCCTCATGGTTCCGGCACTGCGGACAAAGTAGCCGAAAACGCATCGGCGCGCACCCGATCCGCCGGCTTCGCAAAAAGACGCTTCCTCAGATTAGTGGCCGGCGCGCCTCGCCCAGTCCTTCCCAGCCGGCGAGCCGCTTGAGCCCTTCATTGTCGGAGACCGCGCAGCCGCCGTCGCGCCAGACGATCAGCTTGCGATCCATCAGCTTGCGGATCGTCTTGTTGGTGTGAACCAGCGACAGGCCGAGCGTATCGGCAATGTGCTGCTGCGTGATCGGTATCTGGACGGATTGGCTGCCATTCAGTCCGACGACCTTGGCCCGGCTGCCGATGAAGGCGATGAGATAGGCGGCGCGCTCGATCGCACTGCGGCGCCCGAGGCTGAGCAGATTCTCGTCCAGCATCCGCTCCTCGCGCGATGCGATCCAAGTGATGTCGTAGGCCAGCCCGGGATGATTGCGGTACAGCTCGTGCAGATATTCGCGCTCGAAAACACACAGCAGCATCGGTGAGAGTGCCTCGACGGAATGCTGCATCTCGCCCATCACACTGCCTTGCAGGCCGATCAGATCGCCGGGCATGAGATAATTGAGGATCTGGCGACGGCCATCCCGCAGCAGCTTGTAGCGAAACGCCCAGCCGGAGAGCACGGTGTAGAGATGGGCGCTATGGCTTCCCTCCACCAGCACCGTGTCGCCCTTGTCGACCGCGAGTTCGCCCTTCTTGAATTTGCTGATGAAGGCCAGCTCCTGTTTTTCGAAGTCGCGGAAAACCGGCAACGGCCGCAATGGGCAGTTCTCGCAGGGATATTGGCGGCTGGAGAAAGCGTTATTGTTCTGGACTGACATTTCGCCCCCTTCGAAAGCCCGCTCGACCCCCTTCGAAAGCCGCTCTTGGAGAGCCGCGTTTCAACGCGTTGCAAGGATTGAGGTTCCGCCCGCTGGCCACATGTCTTTTTTAAATGACAGCAAGCCAATTAGCGATCATGACTCCGGCGTTTCAAGGAGTCTTTGCCTGTGCCCACATTGCTTGACGGATTGCGGATTCTCGTTTTGGAGGACGAATTTCTCATCGCCATGGATGTCGAGCAACTTTGCCGCGATCATGGCGCCGATGAGGTGGTGATCGCCCGTGACCTGACCGAGGTCGATGGCCGGGAAGTCGCCACGCGATTCGATGCAGCCATTGTCGACTTGATGCTGGGCGGCGCCTCGACGATCGATTTCGCTTCCGGGCTGCGCGCGGCAGGCATACCTTTCGTGTTTGCGTCCGGCTATTCGGATGCCGATGAAATCAAGGCATCGTTTCCGGGCGTCAGGCTGGTTGGCAAACCCTACTCAGGCGAAGACCTGGTGCAAGCGGTCGCGGCGGCCTGCGGACGCGCTTGAGACGCGATCGCGGTCAGCTCGCCGGCGAACTCGTTACCTGGGCCGAAATCGCGTCCGGACCATACTCGTCCTCACCTGATATTTTCAGGATCTCCTGCAAGCGGGTACGGGCTCGGCTGACGCGGCTCTTGATCGTCCCCACCGCGCAGCCGCAGATCTCCGCGGCCTCCTCGTAGGAGAAACCAGATGCGCCGATGAGGATGATGGCTTCGCGTTGGTCCTCCGGCAACTGCTCCAGCGCCCCGCGAAAGTCCTTCAGGTCGAGTTGACCGTGCTGGGCCGGATGAACGGCAAGCCTGGCCGTCATGATACCGTCGCTGTCCTGCACTTCGCGCCCGCGCTTGCGCATTTGCGAATAGAACTCGTTGCGCAGGATGGTGAAAAGCCAGGCCTTGAGATTGGTGCCGGGCTGGAAGCTCTCATGCTTGTCCCAAGCCTTGACGAGTGTTTCCTGGACGAGGTCGTCGGCTTTATCGGCATTTTGCGTCAGCGACACGGCAAACGCGCGCAGACTTGGGATTGCCCCAAGCAGATCAGTCTTGAAGCCTTGTGAGACCGCGGCCATGCCTCAGTCCTTCTTCTGTGCGGGTTCAGCCTGTTCCAGTTGGCTAAGCAACTGGGAAAAGCGATCCGGCACATCGTCGGAGACCAGCGCGTCGTAATATTGTTTGAGTTTGCGTCCGATTTCGGAGTTCGGCCCAAGAGCGTCACCAGAACCGTTCCGGCGCCTGCTCTCGGCGCCAGTCAGAATATCTTTCGTCATATCCTTCATTTTGCCCTTGTATTCCCAGCGCTCAAGCCGCTCTTACCGTACTCAACACAACGCAAGCGGCGCCCTCGTCTGGTTGCCCATCCCCACCACAAACGCCACTCCCCGGCTTTTGTTCCGTCGAGGTGGAACTTTTTCAAAAAATCCGCGTTATCACGGCTTGCAGTCAGCTTGACCTGCTACGCAATCGCGTCATTCTGAGGGAGACGTCTTACCATGAGCTTATCCGCCACCATCGCACCACATCTGCCCTTCCTGCGCCGCTTCTCGCGGGCTGTTTCCGGGTCGCAAGAGAGTGGTGACGCGCTGGTCGCTGCGATGCTTGAAGCCATCATCGCCGATATCGAGATATTTCCCGAAGCATCGAGCGACCGCATCGCGCTGTACAAGGTTTTCGCCAAGCTTTTCACATCGGTCGCCATCCGCGTTCCACAGGAACAGGCGCAATCGGCGTGGGAACAGCGCACCGCCGCCAATCTGAATGCGATCGCGCCGCGGCCCCGTCAGGCCTTCCTGCTCGTGGCGGTCGAAGGCTTCAGCGAGGAGGAAGCGGCTGAGATCCTTGACGTCGGTGATCAGGAGTTTTCAGAGTTGCTTGCCCAGGCGAGCAACGAGATATCCCGTCAGGTGGCAACCGACGTTCTGATCATCGAGGATGAACCGCTGATCGCCATGGATATCGAAGAAATGGTCGAGAGCCTCGGGCACCGCGTCGTTGGAACGGCGCGCACCCATGCCGAGGCAGTGATGATGTTCGGCAAGACGCGACCGAAGATGGTGCTGGCCGACATCCAGCTTGCCGACGGCAGTTCCGGCATCGAGGCCGTGAACGAAATCCTGTCATCGACGTCGGTGCCGGTCATCTTCATCACCGCCTTCCCCGAACGCCTGTTGACTGGTGAACGACCGGAACCGGCCTTCCTGGTCACCAAGCCGTTCAATCCCGACATGGTCAAGGCGCTGATCAGCCAGGCACTGTTCTTTGACCGGCAGGCGAAAGCCGCCGCATAGTCGGGAATTGGGAGTGGAGGAATTGACGAACCCAAGGCGATAGCCTCGCTCCCGAATCTCTCCAGATGATCAATTCGTCACTTCGTGCCGCCTGATGCACCCGGGCGGCGAGGTGAATTCCTGCGGTTCCGCTCGAACGATTTGCAAGCACGGTCTTTTTCGGCAAAGGGTGGGAACAAACCGCAACCACCCACGTTTTCATCGCACCATTCGAAGGAGATGGATCATGCTTTACTGGGCGCTCGTATTTCTCGTCGTTGCCATCATCGCCGGCGCGCTTGGTTTCGGCGGCATCGCCGGTACCTCCGCCGGCATAGCGCAGATATTGTTTTTCATCTTCCTCGCCTTCCTGGTCATTTCGCTTCTTGCGGGCCTGTTCAAACGGGCTTCGTAAGGACGGACGGCCGAACACTGGAAGCCGCACCCCTCAAACGGTTTCCAGCCACCGCCGGGCGGTGTCCCTCAAAGGACGCCGTCCGGCGGACCGTTTTTGGCGGCGGGTTTTCCGGAAACCTGTTTGGAACCCATTCAACGATGAGCCGTTCAGCCTGAATTGGGTGGACAGATTGGCCGATGGGTTCCAGGACCGGAAACAGGAAAGACGCCGTGCAAAGCGATGAAGTCATCGCCCTCCATCCCGCCGACAGCGGCATGCAGCTCGGCCGTGCTCTTCTTCACGCGTTGCACAATGCCGGCATTTCCGTTCTCTACCAGGATCGCGAGATGAAAACCGTATGGGCGCGCAACATGCGTGCGCCCTGGGTTTCGGACACCGCCGACAGCATCGGCATCCTGCCGGAGGCGCAGGCCGACCGCATCGGCGCGGCCAAGCGCGACGTCATTGCATCCGGCAACCCCCAACGTCTCGAGATCAGCGTTCCCGTCGAGGATGGCAGCCGCTGGTTCGAAGTGTGGATCGATGCCGATCACGGCGATGGTGGCACCGTGCAAGGCGTCGTCACCACGATGGTCGAGACGACGGAGCAGAAGCGCCGCGAGCAGACCCTGACGACGCTGTTGCGAGAGGTGAGCCATCGCTCGAAAAACCTGCTGGCGATCATCCAGAGCATAGCCACCCAGACCGGCCGCTACTCCGACAGCATCGGCGATTTCCTGACACGCTTTCGCGGCCGGCTGCAATCGCTGGCCTCGTCCCAGGATCTCGTGACCTCTTCCAACTGGCGGGGTGCAGCACTTCGCGAACTCGTGTCGGGCCAGGTTGGCCGCTATGGCGGCGATCCGGTTCGCAGCCTGAGGTTTCAGGGGGCAAACCCCTATCTCAATCCCAACGCTGCCTTGCATATCGGCCTTGCGATGCATGAACTCGCCGTCAATTCGGTGAGCTACGGCGCCCTGTCGCGGCCCGGCGGGTACGTCAATGTTACAGCCAACCTGACCGCCGACGACACGGGAACCTCCCTGTCCCTGACATGGGCGGAGGCAATCGGCGCCAGTGATGTCAGGCGTAGCGAGAAGCGCTTCGGCAGCGTCGCACTCGAACGGGTCGTGCCGGCGTCACTGAACGGAACGGCGACGCTCGAAATCGCGGCTGGCCGCCTTGAATACCGCCTTGTCGTTCCGCACGGCAATTTCGAGACGGATTGAGCGACCTTCCTTAACCCGCCGTTCACCATAAAAGCAGATGCTGTTTTTCCCAGATACCGCTGGAACTTGTTGCATCACCGAACATTTCCGCAGCAGGATTTGCAGTATGGTGGGAGGAATGCCTTGACGGTTGCCGACATGAACAGACTGGAGCAGGCCGCCCGGATTTCCATGGGCGAGTTTGAGGACTCCGAGGCTTCCGCGCCACCGCTGGCTCCTGTTCCCAACGGAGCTTTGCGCCTTGTTGCGCTGGCCTTGGTGGCGGTGATCATGGCGGTCGCCCTGCACCAACTGGTCTACTAGGCCACGTCGTTTCGGCCGGTGGCCGAATCGGCTGTAGCGCCATCTTATTTCCCCGGCCGATCAAGCCAGCCAGGAACTTTGGCGAATGTAGACCGTTACTATGGCGAGAGGACTTCTCGCCATGGAACATATCGCTGCATTGTTGCTGGTCATCGGTTGCTCGAACACGATGGCCGACTGCCGTGAACTCCAGGTGCCCGTAAGCGTTTTCGCGACGGCCGAGCAATGCGTGGCCGAACGCCCATTCGTCTTGGGCGACGTGCAAGGGCAGGCTGACCACATCGTCGCCAAATGCCTTGCGGTCGATCCGGCGCTTGAGGACGACTATGATCAGATCGTCTGGAATGTGCGCGCCGATGGTACGCTTGACGCGTCTTTGGCAATTTCCAGCCTGGTAATGGCATCGAACACGATACGCCCAGAAAAAGACTATCTTCACCAACAATAGATTGCAGCAGCAAAGGCCGTCATTTCATGCTAAATGGCGGCTGGAGCTTACTAAAGTGAGGACACAAAGTGAGGAGTGACTCTATGCGGAAGATGATTATTGCCCTGGTTGCGGTGGTCGCGGTCAGCGGCTGCACCTCGACTGAGAAGGACGTGGTTGGCGGCGGCTTGATCGGCGCCGGTGTCGGCGGCTTGGTCGGCGGCGGTAAGGGCGCGCTGATCGGCGCGGCCGTGGGTGCCGGTTCCGGCCTGCTGGTGCGCAACCTGCGCAACGGCTATTGCCAATATCGCGATCATCGCGGCCGGATCTACACGGCTCGCTGCAACTAATTCGGCGATAATCGAAACGTCGATCCGGAGGCCGGTCCGCCGGCTTCCGGGTTTTTGATGTCTGGATGCTTCCCCCTTGTCGGCAACGGTCGCGCTCAATTGGCGAGTGGAATTTTGATTTCCACGTTCAGCCCATTGGCTTGGTAATCCCGTTTGATCGTACCGCGCAATTCGCGCGTCACGTTGAGGTCGATCAGCTTGGTGCCGAATCCGGTCTCGGCGGGCGCTTCAAGTTTCTTCTGCCCGTTTTCGCGCCAGTTGAGAGCCAGCATCCTGTCGCGCCCTCGGCCTTCGAGCGACCAGTCCACCTTCAGCGCCCCAACGGAATTGCCGGCCTCGCCGTATTTCAGCGCATTCGTCGCCAGTTCGTGGAAGGTCAGGCCGAGCGCTTGCGTCGTGGTTTCGTCGAGCAGCACCTGTGGTCCCGACAACAGCTCATCGGGCAGCTCCTTGCCGAACACCTGACCCAGCTCGATGCGCAGGAGATCGCCAAGATCGGCCTTCTGCCAGCGTGAGCGCGTCAGCATGTCCTGGGAGGCCGCCATCGCCTGCAGCCTGGCCGAGAAGGACGCTGAAAACTCGTTGACGTCGGTCGCCCGCGATGCCGTCTGACGCGCGATCGCCAGCACCCTGGTGATCGAATTCTTGATGCGATGCTTCATCTCCTGCAGCATCAGGTCTTTTTCGATCAGGCTCTTTTCCGTCGTTTCGTGCAATCGCGACGCTGCCTCATAGGCCCGCTCCTGATAGCGCGCCACAAGCGCGATTGCGCCCGCCAACAGCAGGCCGAACAGCCCCAGCATCACCGGAATGGCGCGCGACGACGGCTGCGAGAAGGCGCTTGTCGGCCGGAACAGGACAGTCCATGGCTGTCCGGCGACGATGATCTTTCGCGTGACCAGCAGCCTGTTCCCGAAAGTGGAAGCCGGCGGCGTCTCCGACCGGAACAACAGATTGTCGCCGTTCACGGCACCATCGCCATCATAGATTTCGGTGTTGACCGGCAAAAGCGGCGACCGGCTGAGCGCGGTCTGGAACAGATCGCGAGCCCGAAAGGCCGCATAGAGAAAACCTGATGTCGAGGATCTCGAAGCATTGATGACGTCGGGAGCGGTTTCGACATTGAGCCGCACGAAAACGAAGAAGCCGGTGAACGTCTGCGCGGCGCCCGTGTCCTGGCCTAGCTGCACCAGCCCGCTGGCATGCTGCTGGTCGTCGGACATCGCCTTTTCGATCGCCGCACGCCGCACCGGTTCGCTGAACATGTCGTAGCCGATGCCGGCTTGATTGGATGGATCCAGCGGTTCGAACAGCACGATAGGGGTGCGCCAGGGTTGCGTGGTATCCGGGTAGATTGGATGACTGACGCCATAATCGTGCAGCATGTCGCGTTCGACCGTCGCCTCGTCGCCCGTCTTTGCCAGCCTGAGGAAGCCGATACCGCGCAAGCCGGCGAAATTCTTGTCGACATCGAGCGCGGTGAAGAAGGCCTTGAACTCATTGCGAGAAATATCGCCATTGCGGGCGTCGAACAGGGCCTGCGTCGAGCGCAGCAGCGACAGATGCAGGTCGATGCGGCTCTCGATCCGGTTGAGCGCATCGTCGGCAGTCGCCTCGAACTTGATGCGCGCGGCTTCCTGCGTGGCGAAGTAGGCAAAACCTGCCATCACCATGCTGATCAGCGCGACGGCGATAAAGGCGATGATCGGGAAAAGCTTCTTCAACGGATCGTGCGGTCCCTGAGCAATGTCGGACCTTTATGCGCAAGTCGCCCTGCCAACACAATGCCAAGGCCAAGCCATCCCTACGGCTGGCATATCACGTGTCCGGCAACCGCGATCTGGCTTGATCTCAGGCCGCGATCTTCAGCGCGCCCGGTCCGGGAATGGCGCCTGGCGGGCATTTGCCCAGAATGATCATGCCCAGCACCTCGTCCTGGGTGACATCAGTGGTGCGGGCGGTGCCGACCACCTGGCCGTTCTTCATGACGCAGACCCGGTCGGCAAGCTCGAACACATCGTGGATGTCGTGGCTGATCAGGAAGATGCCGATGCCGTCGGACTTGAGCTGCTTGACCAGTTCGCCGACCTGCGCCGTTTCCTGCGGACCAAGTGCGGCCGTCGGCTCGTCCATGATCAGGATGCGGGCGTTGAACAGGATCGCACGCGCGATCGCCACCGATTGCCGCTGGCCGCCCGACAGCTTGATCACCGGCTCCTTGAAACGCTGGAACCGGGGATTGAGCCGACCCATCACCTTGCGCGCCTCGGCCTCCATGGCAACGTCGTCGAGCGTGCCCCAGGCGGTCATCAACTCGCGGCCGAGGAACAGATTGGCGGCGGCGTCGACATTGTCGGCCAACGCCAGCGTCTGGTAGATCGTCTCGATGCCGTATTTCTTGGCGTCGCGCGGGTTGGAGATCGATGCCTCCTCGCCGTTGACGAAGATCTGGCCCGAATCGCGCTTGTAGGCGCCGGACAGGATCTTGATCAATGTCGATTTGCCGGCGCCATTATGGCCGAGCAGCGCCACGACCTCGCCGGGGAAAAGATCGATCGAGGCGTCGTCGACGGCGCGGATGCCGCCAAACGCGATCGAGATGTTCCTCATGTCGATCAGCGCGGTGGCTGCAGGAGCAGTCTTGTCAGTCATGGCATGCCCTCCTAGACGCGCTTGCGATAGACGGTGTCGAGCCACACGGCGATCACCAGTACGGCGCCGACGACGATGCTCTGCAGCGGCGAGTCGACACCAAGCAGCACCATGCCGGACTGCAGCGACTGCATCAGCAGGGCGCCGAGCATGGCGCCGATGATCGTTCCCGACCCGCCGGCTAGCGATGTGCCACCGATCACGGCGGCTGCAATGACGAGCAGCTCGTCGAGCGTTCCAAGCACGTTGGTGGCCGAATTCTGCCGGGCCGAGGAGATCGCCGCGGCAATCGTGGCCAGCACGCCCATGATCATGAACACCTTCATGGTGATCCAGCGCGTGTTGATGCCGGCGAGATTGGCCGCCTCGGGATTGCCGCCGATGGCGAAGACATAGCGGCCGAAACGGGTGCGGTTGGTGATGAAGGTCATGACCAGCCCGACGGCGACCGCCATCAGCACCGGTATGGCGATACCGTGGGCGATGAACAGGCCGCCTTCGGGAACGGTGATGTTGTTGGCGGCCGCATATCTGTTCACGATGCCGATCGGCCAGGGGTAGGAGTTGGCGAGCCAGACCGCACCCATGATGGCGCCGCAGGTGACGACACCGAGCAGCGCCTCGGCCCAGATCGGACGTAGCGGAAAACGGAAACGCTTGCGCTGCACCCGCCCGTTGAACAGCCCAAACACCACGGCGAGGCAGGCGACGATCCCGACAACCCAGCTCCAGGTTGCGCCGATCGATCCCGCCGGCCCGCCGCCCATCAGCTGAAAGGTGGCGTTAAGCGGCGCCACGGTCTGGCCTGATGTGACCCACCAGGCAGCACCGCGCCAGACCAGCAGGCCGCCCAGCGTCACGATAAAGGCGGGCACTTCGAGATAGGCGATGACGAAGCCTTGAAAGGCGCCGATCAACAGGCCGAGCGCCAGGCCGATGACCAGCGCCAGGACCCAGATCCACGGATTGCCGAGTTCGAGCCCGACAAAACGCACCAGGAAATGCACCTGGGCAAATCCCATCACCATGCCGATCAGGCCCTCGGCGGAACCGACCGACAGGTCGATGTTGCGCATGACGATGACCAGCACCATGCCGCAGGCCATGATGGCGACCGCGGATGTCTGCACCGACAGGTTCCACAGATTGCGCGGCGTGAGAAAGGTGCGGCTGTCGAAATCGAGCGGGTTGACGCCGAGGCGCAGGCTGGAAATGACATGCAGCCCAATCCAGATGACCAGCAGCGCGCCGATCATGCCGAGCATCCGGGTGTCGATCTCGGTCGCCTTCAGGAACCGGGCGACGGCGCCGAGTTCCGACGCGCGCGCCGTATCGGCCTGCGGGTTGGACGTCGTGTCGGTCATGATTTCCTCCCACCGGCTGGCCGTCTGACGCGCATGCCGGAGCCCAGCCTAGAAGCTATCCGCATGATGCGGAAACACAATTCTTTGAGAAAACGCCGCGGCTTTTGGGCCGCGGCGTTCAGATATTTCGAAGTGGTCCGGATCAGTTACAGGCCGCGACGGTGCCGGCAGCGACACCCGCGCAGACTTCGTCCTTCTTGATCCAGCCAGCGTCGATGACGACGTTGAGATTGTCCTTGGTGATGGCAACCGGAGTCAGGAACAGCGACTTGACGGTGTTGCCGCCCGGCGTCGTGAAGTCCTTGGCGCCGGCGATGTCGCTCGTCTTCTTGCCGTCGGCCAGTTGCGAGGCGATCTCGGCGGCATTCTTGCCGAGCTCGCGCGCGTCCTTCCACACCGACACGGTTTGCGTGCCCAGGGCGATGCGGTTCAGCGCGGCGTGGTCGCCGTCCTGCCCCGAGACCGGCACGGTGCCGGCCAAGCCTTGAGCCGTCAGCGCCGCGACGACGCCACCGGCAGTGCCGTCATTGGCCGCGACCACCGCGTCGACCTTGTTGTCGTTGGCGGTCAGGAACTGTTCCATGTTCTTCTGGGCGTTGGCGGGCAGCCAGCCATCCGTGTAGGCTTCGCCGACATTCTTGATCTTGCCGCTGTCAATGGCTTCCTTGAGCACTTCCATCGAGCCCGAGAACAGGAAGTCGGCATTGGGATCGGCACCGGAGCCCTTGATGAAGACGTAGTTGCCTTCCGGCTTGACCTTGAACACTTCGCGGGCCTGCATGCGGCCGACTTCCTTGTTGTCGAAGGTCAGATAGAAAACGTCCTTGTTCTCGATCAACCGGTCATAGCCGACGACCGGAATGCCTTCGTCCAGCGCCTTCTGCACGGCCGGGCCGATGGCCGAAGCATCCTGCGCCAGGATGATCAGGGAATTGGCGCCCTGCGAGATCAGGCT
>NZ_RZQA01000549.1:0-4373 GCF_004022915.1 Mesorhizobium sp. M7A.F.Ca.US.006.04.2.1 | reverse complement strand
GCTTGGCATTATCTGTCGATCGACCTCGACAAGGAGCGATTGCAACCTTCGGGACGTTGGTTGGCCGTGAACGAAACGGAGCCAAAACGCCAACGTCAGTTGGGCATTTTGGCTGGAAATTCAGCTCTCCGTCATTTGCCAGGCAGTGAGGGCAGCGACGGCGGATCGCCGGGATCGGTGCGTCAGGTAACGGCTTCCTTGACGGCGAAACGCTGGTCCTTCCATGCACCCGTGCGCAGAATGTCTTCCAGAACCTCAACCGCCAGCCACACATCCTTGTAGCTGACATAGAGCGGCGTGAAGCCGAAACGGATGGTCGACGGTGCGCGGAAGTCACCGATCACCCCGCGCTCGATCAGCGCCCGCATGATTTGATAGCCATGGTCGTGAAGGAACGACACCTGGCTGCCGCGCCTGGTCGCGTCGCGGGTAGTCTCCAGCGCGAGACCGTAGGCGCCGCACTTGGCTTCGACGAGCTGGATGAACAGTTCTGTCTGCGCGACGCTCTTCTTTCGCAATGCCGCCATGTCGACGTCGCTCCAGATGGCAAGCGCGCCTTTGAGCGCCCGCATCGACAGGACCGGTTGCGTACCGCACAGAAAACGGCGGATGCCGGCGCCGGCAACATAACCCCGTTCGAAGGCAAAGGGCCGCGCATGGCCCCACCAGCCGCTGAGCGGCTGGCTGATATCGCCGTGGTGGCGCTGTGCGGCATAGATGAAGGCCGGCGCGCCCGGACCGCCGTTGAGGTACTTGTACGTGCAGCCGACAGCGAAATCGGCATTTGCCTGATCGAGCTCGACGGGCAGGGCGCCGGCGGTGTGGCAGAGATCCCAGACGATCAGCGCTCCGGCCGCATGAGCCCTGCGCGTCAGCGCCGCCATGTCGCGCAGTTCACCCGATTTGTAATTGACGTGGTTGACCAGCACCACCGCGACGTTTTCGTCGATTAGCTCTTCGATGGTCGGCGCGTCGACGCCCGCGAGGCGCAGCAGGACGCCATCCCGGGTCGAGGCCACGCCTTCGGCGATGTACAGGTCGGTGGGAAAACTGTCACCTTCGGCGACGATGGCTGACCGGCCGGGCCGCATCTCCATCGCTGCGTGCAGCACCTTGTAGATGTTGGTCGATGTCGTGTCGCAGACGACGGTCTGGCCGGCCGCGGCTCCTATCAGGCGTCCGAGCTGGTCACCGAGTTCGATCGGCATCTCGAACCATCCGGCCGTGTTCCAGGCTCGGATAAGATCTCGGGCCCATTCCTGCGTCGCCGCCTGCTGCAGCTCGCCGAAAACGGCATGAGATGCTGCCCCCAGTGAATTGCCGTCGAGATAGATCACCCCCTCCGGCAGAATGAAACGGTCGCGCATGGCCCGCAGCGGATCCGTGGCATCCATCGCTTCGACTGCGGCGAGATCAGGAATTCCACTCATGGTCAGTCCCCGGTTGTTCGCGAAGGGTTCCCGCCACAGAGCGTCCCTTCAGTGAGCCTGTTCTCATTTCGATGATGTCAGAGCCGGGTGCGGATCGTCCACAGCTCCGGAAACAGCACGACCTCGAGCATTTTCTTCAGATACGAAGCACCCGACGTGCCGCCGGTGCCGCGCTTCAGACCGATGATGCGCTCCACCGTGGTGACGTGGTTGAAGCGCCAGCGGCGGAAATAATCCTCGAAGTCGACCAGCTTCTCGGCCAGTTCGTAGAACATCCAGTAGCGCTGCGGATCGCGGTAGATAGTCTGCCAGGCGACCAGGACCTCTTCATTCTCGGTTCGCGTCTCACGCCAGTCCGTGCGCCTGGCATCGGCACCGATGTCGAATCCGTTGCGCGCCAAAAGCAGCAGCGCTTCGTCGTAGAGCGATGGCTCGGCCAGAATGGCTTCCAGCTTTCCGCTGAGGTCAGGCCGATGCTTGTGAGGGCCGAGCATGGCCAGGTTGCGGTTGCCGGCCATGAACTCGATGGCGCGATACTGCCAGGACTGAAAACCCGAGGACTGGCCGAGCGCGTCGCGAAACTCGGTATATTCGCTGGGCGTCATCGTCCGCAGCACATCCCAGGCATTGTTCAGCTGCTCGAAGATGCGCGCGACTCGCGACAGCATCTTGAAGCTCGGCTCGAGCCGGTCGGCGCGGATCGAGCGGATCGCGGCGCCAATCTCGTGCAAAGCGAGCTTCATCCACAGTTCCGAGGTCTGGTGCTGGATGATGAACAGCATCTCGTCATGCGCCGACGACAGCGGCGTCTGCGCCTCCAGCACTTTCTCCAGGTGCAGATAGTCGCTGTACGACATGCGCTCGTTGAACGACATCTGTGCGCCTTCGGACGCCGGATCGTAGGGCTCGCTCAATTGACTTTCTCCGTGCGCAGCCGGAAGCGCTGGATCTTGCCGGTCTGGGTCTTGGGCAAAGCAGCAATGAATTTCACCGATCGCGGGTATTTGTAGGGCGCGATCGTCGCCTTGACATGGTCCTGCAGGCGCTTGGTGGTCAATGCGTCAGGCGCCACGCCCTGCACCAGCACGACATGCGCCTCGACGATCTGGCCGCGCTCGGCGTCCTCGGCGCCGATCACCGCGCATTCGGCGACGTCGGGATGTGACAGAAGTGCGGCCTCGACCTCGGGGCCGGCAATGTTGTAGCCGGCGCTGACGATCATATCGTCGGAGCGCGCGGCGAAATGGAAGAAGCCGTCCTCGTCCTGCGTGAAGGTGTCGCCGGTGATGTTCCAGCCGTCGCGCACGTAGTCCTTCTGCCTGATATCGGCCATGTAGCGGCAGCCGGTCGGGCCGCGCACCGCCAGCCTGCCGGTCGCGCCGCGCGGTACTTCGCGCATCTCGTCGTCGACGATGCGCGCCTCGTAGCCGCCGACCGGCTTGCCGGTCGACGCGGGCTTCATGTCGCCAAAGCGGTTGGAGATGAAGATGTGCAGCATTTCGGTGGCGCCGATGCCGTCGAGGATCGGCTTGCCGGTCTTTTGCGTCCACTCTTCGAAAACCGGAGCGGGCAAGGTTTCGCCGGCTGAAACGGCAACCCGCAGCGAAGACAAATCGGCACCTTCATCCATGGCCTTCAGCATGGCGCGGTAGGCAGTCGGTGCGGTGAAGGAGATCGTGGCTTTGTAGGTCTCGATGATGTGGATCATGTTGGGTGGCGTCGCCTGCTCCAGCAGCGTCGCCGCCGCACCGAAGCGCAGGGGAAAGATAGCGAGCCCGCCAAGGCCGAAGGTGAAGGCCAGCGGCGGCGAGCCGACGAAGATGTCGTCCGGCGTCACCTCCAGGATTTCGCGGGCATAGGCGTCGGCGATGATCAGGAGGTCGCGGTGGAAATGCATCGTCGCCTTCGGCACGCCTGTCGTGCCCGAGGTGAAGCCGAGCAGCGCGACATCGTCGCAGCCGGTGTTGACGGCGGTGAATGTCACCGGCTTGTCGAGAGCGGCACGATCGAGCTCGGCATCATGGTTGGCGGTGCCGTCGAAGCCTATGACCTGTTTGAGGAAGGTGCTGTCCTTGGCGCAGGCGGTCATCTCGTCCATCAGCCTGGTGTCGCAGAGCGCGACGGTGATTTCCGCCTTGTCGACGATCTTGGCCAGTTCGCCGGCGCGCAGCATAGGCATGGTGTTGACGACCACGGCGCCGACCTTGGTGGCAGCCAGCCAGCAGGCGACCATGGCGGGGTTGTTGGCCGAGCGGATCAGCACCCGGTTGCCGGGCTCGACGCCATAATTCTCGACCAGCGCGTGGGCGAGCCTGTTCGTCCAGTCCGACAGTTCCTTATAGGTGCGGCGGCGGCCATTGCCGATCAGGGCTGTGCGTCGCCGAGGCCCTTCTCGACCAGCCGGTCGGTAAGTTCGACACCGGCGTTGAGGCGTTCGGGATAGTCGAAGCCGTCGAGCAGTATATCGGGCCATTGCTCCGTCGGCGGCAGGTGATCGCGCGTGAACGTGTCGATATGCGCTGAAGGCCCAAGCATGTCGCCGCTCTCCCGTCTGCTGCCTGGCCAATGCGCAATGCGCCTTGGCTGGATGTGGTGGATCCTAAGGTCCTGCTCTGAGGAGGCTTCGTGCTGCCCATGGCGCCTGCTCGGAGATGCGCCCAGAAGGGGTGAACATCTGCAGGTGAGGGCAGCACAGCAGACCTCCCATTGTCGGCTGTTCGTACGGGCAGGATCGCACCAGTCGAAATTTGTTTCAAGCCTAAAGTGTTTTTGCCCTGGAGCATTGACGCATGTCGTGGCGTTGGCCATTGCTGGCGGAGAAGCGATGCCGTTTTGGGGGAGGGCGCAGATGTTCGAACGTCACATCGTCGATTGGGATGATGCCTATGCCAACGGTGCGAACATCGCCGGCAGCGACCGTTGGCCAGCCGCCTGGGCGGAGCC
>NZ_RZQA01000548.1:0-4374 GCF_004022915.1 Mesorhizobium sp. M7A.F.Ca.US.006.04.2.1 | reverse complement strand
TTGCGCGAGAGGCCAGACGAGGGGGAATTAGATTCGCGTGTCTGGCGCTTCATAGTCAAGGGCGGTATTTTCGGCGAACAGCCCTGCTCCGGCGCTTGGCGCATGAGCGAGGATCGCGTCGGCCGCCGTTATCCGTTCGCCATCGTGCGGCTGGGTCCGCCGCCGGAGCCGGGCGACCCGTGGTACGATGCAGTGGCCTCGCTTCTTCAGAACTGCGTCGACAACTACTGGGCGCAGACCCGGCTGGCCCAAAGCCTTCAGACTTTGCCACGTCCGGGCGGCGCCGCCGCGACCGACAAGATCGCATTCTGGAGCGACGACTGGGAGGTCAGGGAGTTCGGCTTCGCCGACATCCACGACCTTGCTCAAAATGGCCTGCCAGCGATGCGCGGCACGGCCGGAGACGGCGGAGTCCTGAGCCATGGGTAACACGGTCTACGCCGACAAGATGGGCTTCTTCCACCAGGCAAGCGGCGGCAAGGGCGTCGCGCCCGGCGACGTCTGCCTCAGCCCGCCGCCGCCGCCGGCGGGACCGGTGCCGGTTCCATATGTCAACATGCTTTCGGCCAGCGATCTCATCAAAGGCAGCAAGAGCGTCAAGGTGCAGGGAACACCGACGGCGCTGGAGAACTCTTCCGAAGTGGCGCTGAGCACGGGCAACGAAGCGGCCACGCCAGGACTAGGCGCCGGCGTGGTCACCCATCGCATCAAGGGCAAGGGCTCGTTCAAGCTCTGGTCGTTCACGGTCAAGGTCGAGGGCAAGGGTGTCTGCCGCCACGGCGATCCGATGGAGCAGAATACCGCGAGCCCGCTGCCGAACACGGTCGACGTGTCCGCCATGGTCGACTTCTCGGTGGTGCTGGGCAAGGACGCGATGAAGGAGGACTGCCCGCGCGACTACAAGTACTCGGAGGACTATACCCCCACGACCGAGACCCAGCGCGCTTCCGTGCAAGGGCAGACCTGCTGGCAGTGCAAGAAGGACCGTGCCAACATCCTTCGTCGGGCTTCAGGCCCAGCCAAGGACAAGGCGCTGAAGGACATTGACAAGAAAATCAAAAGGCAGACTGACGGTAAGGTCACGATGATCGCCGATCACCAGCCGCCGCAGAAGACCGCGTGGGAGATGGGAGCGTGCCACGATCCGGGCAGCTTCGCCCAGCGGATGCGCGACCTTCCGTGCCAGCCGCATTGTCATGCTCACAGCATGGAGCAGTCCCAAGATATGCGGGCACTGGATCGCCGCGAGCTTTACGATGCGATGAACAAGCACATTGGCGGCCTGGGCATATAGAGATATGAAATGATCTCGATAACGCATCAAGACATTTATGATCGTTGGACAAACGAGCTGAAGATCGTCGTGCCACCAATGCTGGAATGGTGGCGTGACCTTCATGCGCAGGAAGTCAACAGGGAGGTTGTCGACGCCCGCTGGCCGGCGGGACCAGCGAGTCATCCTCGAGTCATTGCCCTGTTTCGGAAGTACTACTTCGAAACGACGCGACTGAACGACTCGCTTTCGGGCGGCGGGCCGGAGCACGGGAGTGAGATGTGGGGCTCCGAGGCCAAGCAGTTGTCCGAAGAGAGCGAGGGGGACGGTCCGGTCCCACCCGTAACGTTGCTCCTCTCGTGGCTGGACGACACCGAGCCCGAGTTGGCGGACTTCATGAGGACGTTCGACTTCATTCCCATCGGGGAAGATCCGGAATTCGAGGAGTCCTGAGCGATGGCACTGCTCGTCAATCACAACATCCAGAACGGGACCTACCGGCTGCTGCGTGCGCCCGGTGACGTCCGAGGCCGCGCGGAAGAGGCGGCGCCGGGGACCGGCGCGGCCGGACATCGCGGCCTGTTCGCCGCCTATCTGCTCGATTTCGTGGACGTGTTCGCTGTCGCGTCCGAGACATGGAACGCGAGTGTCCAGGAGCGTATGGAGACCGGCCTGCCGATGGGCGAGGCAATCCTCCGAACGATCGAGGCCAAGGGGATTGCCGGCCCCGCCGGCCACCCGAGAGTGGTCTGGCTCGTGCGCAAGTACTGGCTTGCGTGCGACGAGGAAAACCGGCGTTCGGTGTCGAGCGCGGTGCCTCCCGAAGTGTTCCTTCTCGAGTGGCTGATCCAGGGCGGCCATGACGACTATGCGACGCTGCTGACCGCGATGCCCT
Source organism: Mesorhizobium sp. M7A.F.Ca.US.006.04.2.1 (assembly GCF_004022915.1). Lineage (NCBI taxonomy): Bacteria > Pseudomonadati > Pseudomonadota > Alphaproteobacteria > Hyphomicrobiales > Phyllobacteriaceae > Mesorhizobium > Mesorhizobium sp. M7A.F.Ca.US.006.04.2.1. The sequence continues at coordinate 2,206 of NZ_RZQA01000548.1, read as the reverse complement.
ACTGGCCGATCGGCCTCGACGAACACGGCAACTGGTGCTGAGCGATGGCGTTCGCGGTCGGGATAGAGAATCGCACCCCGTTCGCCACCGCAACACATGTGCAACTCGACGCCGACGGCCAGGAAATCCTGGTCGTCATGTTCTCGGCAAGCTTCGATGCGCTCGACGGCGCACCGGCGATGGACGTTTGCGAAGACCAGATGCCGGTCGCGCTCTGGGATATCCCGTTCGGCGATCCAGCCAATTCCTCCAATCGCTACGAAGCCGATATTGCGCCGCATAAGCCGGCCGCCGAAATCCTTGTCAACGGTTCGGCGCACGCGCCGAACGGCCGTCCGGTGACGGAGATGCAGGTCGGTTTCCGCGTCAGTGGCTTGCAAAAAGTGCTCAACGTCGTCGGAGACCGCATCTACGACGCCGGCGGCTTCAGCGCGCCGGCCCTGTTCCGAACGATGCCGATCGTTTACGAGCGCGCCTATGGCGGGACGCTGCCAGATGGTCGGCTTGACCGACGCAACCCGGTCGGCGTCGGCTATCACCATGCCTCCTCCGCCGATCCGGCAGTGCGCACACAAGCCCCGAATGTCACCTATCCCGCTGAACCTTGTCTCAGCCCCTCCGATCGACCCAGACCGGCCGGCTTCGGCCCGCTCGGGCGGGGTTGGATCCCGAGACTGCCGCTCGCCGGCACCTACGATCAAGCCTGGATCGACACGCAGTGGCCCCTGCCTCCCGGGGATTTCGATCCGCGCTACAATCTGTGCGCCCCGGCGGACCAGCACCTGCCGGCAATCCATGGCGGTGAGACTGTCACGATCATCGGCATGACACCGAACGGCCGCTGGGCCTTCCGCCTGCCGCGCATCGTTGCGCCTGTGCGGCTGATCTATGACGACCGGGTCGAGGAACGTCCGTTTGCCGCGGACACGGTGATTGTCGAGCCGGATCTGTGGCGCGTCACACTGAAAGCGCGCTTTTCACACATGACAAAACGGAACACGCCGGCGCTGCGGGAGATCGTCTTCGGCCATGTCACGCCCGCCTTTCTCATGGCCCGGCGCAAGCGAAAGATCTATCTCAGCCCGCGTGGCGGTGACGGCACCGTCGACCGCGCCGTGTGGCAGCCATGAAGTGGCCGCTCTACGTCGCCGGTGGCGGCGCCGTCACGCCCGCCGGGCTGAATGCGCGGCAAACGATCGCGGCCATTCGGGCAAGCCTTTCGGCCTTCGAGGAAATCACGCTCGCCGAACCGTTCGGAGTGCCACAGGTAGTCGCGCGCATACCCACTCATTGGCACCTGCGCCGCAACGAAGGCGAATGGCTGGTCAACATGGCCGCCCGAGCTATCAACGAAGCGCTCGGCACGGGCGAACCGGGGGTCGCGGCGGCCACCGCGCTGCTCATCACGACGCCAGAGAGCTTTCGCAACCATCCGGCTTTCGTTGATATCCCGGCGCGCGATTTCCTGGCCGCGGTTGTCGACGCAACAGGCCTGAGGTTCCACCGCGCCTCGTGCGTCGTCGACGGCGGCGCGGCGGCAAGTGTGGGACTGATAGAACGGGCGATTGCACTGATGGAGGATCAAGGCGCCGCACAGGTGCTGCTCGGTGGCGTCGACAGCCTCGTCAACCACACCGACCTCGGCCGGCTCAGCCGGACCGGGCGTTTACAGGGCGCGGACAACGCCCAAGGAGTGATTCCTAGCGAGGCGGCGGTCTTCGTGCGGCTGCTCCGGGAACCCGGCCGCGGGCCTGTCGTGGCCGCCATCCATGGCATCGGCATGGCCCAGGAGACTGACAGCATCCTTTCCGAGCGCTACAGCCAGGGCCGCGCCATGCTCGGCGCGCTGCGCGACGCCGTTTCGGGATCGGGACCATCGGAACCCGACATCGATTTCGTCGTCTCGAACGGCAATGGCGAGCGCTATCATGGCTGGGAGATGCTGATTGCCCGACCGCGCTTCTATCGCACGCACCGCACCCTGATGGCGACGGCCTATCCGGCGATGACGGTCGGCGACACCGGCGCGGCCAGCGGCGCGCTGGCGCTGATGCTGGCCGCCGACAGTCTTGTCCAGAATTATGCGCCGGGATCGATTGCCATGTGCGAAGTCGCATCCGAGAACGGATTGCGCGCCGCCGCCGTCGTGGCGCGGGCGAACCGCCGATAGATTACAGCCATGCCGGAAACCGGCGCGTCCTTCGCC
>NZ_RZQA01000547.1:0-4376 GCF_004022915.1 Mesorhizobium sp. M7A.F.Ca.US.006.04.2.1 | reverse complement strand
GGTGTAGTAATGCGAAGGCGCCAGCGGCTTGTCGCCATCGGACTCCTCGGCGTCCGGCGCGTGGTCGTAAAGCAGGATCAGGTCGACATCCGATCCGGCGGTCAGCTCGCGGCTGCCGAGCTTGCCCATGCCGAGCAGCGCAACCACGCCGCCGGCAATGGTGCCGTGGCGCGCCGCGAATTCGGCCGTCACCGCCTGCAACGCAGCCTCGATGGTGAGATCCGCCAGATCGGAGAAGGCGCGGCCGGCGCGCGCCGGATCGATCGAGCCGGCGAGCAGCCGGACGCCGATCAGGAATTTCTGCTCGGAAGCAAAAATGCGCAGCCGGTCGAGCACGTCCTCATAAAGCCGGTCGCCCTCGACAAAGGCGGAAAGCCGTGCCGACAGATAGGCGCGGTCCGGTAGCTCCGTCAGCAAGGCCGGGTCGAGCAGACCATCGAAGACATGCGGCCGGCGGGTGATGATCGCCGCCAGCCGGGGCGCCGCACCCATGATCGTTGCCAGGAGCTTGAGCAGGGCCGGATTGGACTGCAGCAGGGAAAACAGCTGGATGCCGGCCGGCAGGCCGGCGAGAAATTCGTCGAAGCGCATCAGCGCTTCGTCGGCCCGGCGCGTCTGGCCGAAGGAGCGCAGCAGAGCCGGCGTCAATTCCGTCAGCCGCTCGCGCGCCTCCGCCGACTGAGTGACGCGATAGCGACCGAAATGCCAGCCTCGGATGACGCGGCAGATGTCGCTTGGCCGCTGGAAGCCGAGGCCGTGCAAGGTCTGCAGCGTATCGGGATCGTCGACATCGCCGGTGAAGACGAGATTGCCGATGCCTGTCGACAGTTCGGGTGCTGTTTCGAACAGTGCCGCGTAGTGGCGTTCGACCTGCTGCAGCGAGGCGCGAAACGCCTGGGAAAAGGCAGAAGCATCGGCAAAGGCGAGCATGCGGGCGATGCGCTCCAAGCCTTCGTCATCTTCCGGCAGCGTGTGGGTCTGCTCGTCGGCAACCATCTGCACGGCATGTTCGACGCGGCGCAAGAACCAGTACTGGCGGGCGAGCGCATCGCGCGCCTCGATGGTGATCCAGCCGCGTGTCGCAAGCTCGCCGAGCATCGGCACGGTCTCGCGGCCACGCAGTTCAGGGAAGCGTCCGCCGGCGATAAGCTGCTGGGTCTGGACGAAGAATTCGATCTCGCGAATGCCGCCGCGCCCGAGCTTGACGTTGTGGCCCTTGACCGCGATCTCACCATGGCCCTTGTGGGCGTGGATCTGGCGCTTGATCGAATGGACGTCGGCAATCGCCGCGTAATCCATGTATTTGCGCCAGATATAGGGCTGAAGCTCCTTGAGGAAGGCAGCGCCCGCGGCCAGATCGCCGGCTACCGGACGTGCCTTGATCATGGCGGCGCGCTCCCAGTTCTGGCCGCGCGCCTCATAGTAGCGCAGTGCCGCCTCAACCGGGATCGCCAGCGGTGTCGAACCGGGGTCGGGGCGCAGCCTCAGATCGGTGCGGAAGACATATCCGTGCTCGGTGCGGTCCTGCAGGACGCGAACCAGGCGGCGCGTCAGCCGCGAAAACAATTCGGTGGCGTCGAGCGGGTCGACGACCGCCGGTGCTTCCGGATCGAAGAAAACCACCAGATCGATGTCCGAGGAAAAATTCAGCTCATGTGCCCCGAGCTTGCCCATGCCGAGCAGGATCCAACCCGACTGTTTCGACGGGTTGTCGACATCCGGCAGTTTGAGTTTGCCCTGGCCGTGCGCGTCGCGCAGCAGGAAGTCGACGGCGGCACGGGTACAGGCGTCAGCGAGGTCGCTCAACCGCCGGACCGTCAGCGCCGTTTCGGCCTCGCCGGCAAGATCGGCCAGCGCGATGAGGAAATGCGCCTCCGACTTCCACTGGCGCAGCTCCATCATCAGGCCGGATTCCGAAAGGGTCTCCGCCAAATGCGCCAGGTCTATGGCGGCGCCGATCGCTTTCAGCCGAGCCTCGATTGTCTGCTCGAACAGCCCGTCCAGGATTTGCGGCCGGCGACGTGCCGTATCGCGCAGGAACGGCGACAGATCGAAGACGGCGGCGAGGAAATCCTGGCCCTCCCCTTTGCCGGCCAGAAACTTGGCCAGCCGCGTCACCCCTTCTTCGCGTGCGGCGGACGCGATCTCGGCCAGTTCCAGCCGCGCACGGTCCTCGTCCAGCGGAACAAGCCTGGCCGCCGGCTTCAGCAGCCAATCTTTCGCTCTTGCAGCCGTGCTCATCAGTGATCCTCCCGAACCGGGAAACTCATGACCACGGATAATCCAGGATTGCCAGGCAAGAGTTCAAGCCGGCCATTGTGGAATGTCATGACGGCCTTGGCGAGGCTGAGGCCAAGACCCGAACCCGGTTGCGAACGGCTCTTCTCCAGCCGCACGAAACGTTCCGTGGCACGCGCGCGGTCGCCATCGTCGGGAATGCCGTGGCCATTGTCGGCAACCGACAGGCGAACGTCCGCACCGGTTCGCTCGAGCGTGACGCGCACCGCCGGCTGGGCATTGGCGCCGGTCGAATATTTGATAGCGTTGTCGACGATGTTCGACAGCGCCTGGCCGATCAGTTCGCGGTTGCCGTTGACGGACACCGCCTCGTGCGCGTCTGCTTCCAGCGACACGCCCGCCTCTTCCGCCACCGGCTCATAGAGCTCGACGACATCGCGTACGGCTTCCGCAAGATCGACGCGGTTCGTATTTTCAGACGAGTAGCCAGCCTCCAGCCGGGAGATCATCAGGATGGCGTTGAAGGTTTTTATCAACTGGTCCGACTCGGCGATGGTGCCTTCCAGCGCCTGCCGGTAGTCGGTGGGCTTTTGCTTGCCCGAAAGCGTCGCTTCGGCCCGGTTGCGCAGCCGGGTCAGCGGCGTCTTCAGATCATGCGCGATGTTGTCGGAAACCTGCTTCAAGCCTTCGTTGAGCGTGGCGATCCTGGCCAGCATGGCATTGAGATTTTCGGAGAGCCGGTCGAACTCGTCGCCAACCCCCGTCACCGGCAGCCTGCCCGACAGATCGCCGCCCATGATGCGACGGCTGGCTTCCGACACGCTGTCGATGCGCTTCAGCGCAGCGCGGCCGACAAAAAACCAGATCAGCAATCCGCCCAGCCCCATCATGCCGAGCGCCAGCATCAGCGCACGGCGGATGACGGCACGAAACCGTTCCGGCTCGCCAAGGTCGCGGCCGACCAGCATGATCATCTGGTTCGGCAGCCGCAGCACCAGCGCAATGGCGTTGTGGCCTTTTTCGCCCTGCGCCTGCGCATCGTTCTGCTCGGATTGGGTGGTGGTACCCTGCTCGGCGGGAAGGTTGCGCAGGCGCTCGAGCTCTCCCTCGCCAAAGCGCTGATAAGAGAACGGACTGCTGGTCCAGCCTTCGGTTTCGAGAACGCCAGGTTCGAGGCTCTGCACGTTGCCGGTCAGGATCTGGCCGTTGGCGTCGGCGATCAGGTAAAGGTTTGCGCCGGGCTGGCGCGAGCGCGCTTCGACCACGCGGACCAGTACCGGCAGGCCACCGCGCTGATAGGCGCGGGCAAGGCCGAGCACTTCGTCATTGATGGTCTCCTGCGTCTGCGCGGTCAGCATTCGCGCCGACAGCGAGGTCATGTAGAAGACGAGCGCCACCGCGCAGAGCGCGAAGAGCAGGAAGTAGAGCGCCGAAAGCCGCGCTGCCGTCGTCTTCATGATGGCTGGCACGGAAAGAGCCATGCCGCAGCTAACCACTCTTCAGCATATAGCCGGCGCCGCGAACCGTATGCAGGATGGGCTTGTCGAAGCCCTTCTCGATCTTGCCGCGCAGCCGGGAGACATGGACGTCGATGACATTGGTCTGCGGATCGAAATGGTAGTCCCAGACATTTTCCAGCAGCATGGTGCGCGTCACCACCTGGCCGGCATGCCGCATCAGATATTCGAGCAAGCGGAACTCACGCGGCTGCAGCGTTATCTCGCGTGACGCACGGCGGACCGAATGCGACAGCCTGTCGAGTTCGAGATCGCCGACGCGGTAGACGGTTTCCGCTTCCTTGGCACTGGCGCGCCGGTTCAGCACCTCGACGCGGGCGAGAAGCTCGGAGAAGGCATAGGGCTTTGTCAGGTAATCGTCGCCGCCGGCGCGCAAACCCGTGACCCGGTCATCGACCTCGCCGAGCGCCGACAGGATCAGCACCGGCGTCGTGTTGCCCCTGGACCTGAGACCGGCAATGACCGACAGGCCGTCGCGACGCGGCATCATCCGGTCGATCACCATCACGTCGTAGTCGCCGGCGTCGGCGAGCGCAAAGCCGGTTTCGCCGTCACCGGCGACATGCGCGGTGTGACCGGCCTCGGCAAAAGCTTTCTGCAAGTAATCCGCAGCCTCGCGAT
>NZ_RZQA01000546.1:0-4387 GCF_004022915.1 Mesorhizobium sp. M7A.F.Ca.US.006.04.2.1 | reverse complement strand
CCACCGGGTTCCGGTTGTCCTCGAATTCATCCTCGAACGCGTCACCAACATCTCGATGGGCACCGAGATCGACAAGATCACCGAATTCGAGGAGCTTGCCGAGAGCCACGAAGATGCGCCGACGTCGATCGTCATGCTGGATTAGGCTTGGCGGAGAAAGGGAGAAAAAGAATGCCGCGTTTTTCAGCCAATCTTTCGATGCTCTTTGGCGAGCATGAGTTCCTCGACCGTTTCGATGCCGCCGCCCGCGCCGGCTTCAAGGGCGTCGAATATATCGGCCCCTATGACCATGCGCCCGATGCCGTCGCCGCCCGGCTGAAGAAGAACGGCCTGACGCAGGTGCTTTTCAACCTGCCGGCCGGCGACTGGGGCAAGGGCGAGCGCGGCATTGCCGTGCTGCCGGACCGCGTGCCGGAATTCCGCCAGGGCATCGCCAAGGCGATCACCTACGCGCAGGCGCTCGGCTGCCAGCAGGTCAATTGCCTGGCCGGCATCGCGCCCGCCGGCGCCGATCGCAAGGTGCTGGAGGACGTCTTTGCCGAAAACCTCGCCTTCGCGGCGGAAAAGCTGGAGCAGGCCGGCATCAGGCTGCTGATCGAGCCGATCAACACGCGCGATATCCCGGGCTTTTTTCTCAATTATACCGATCAGGCGTTGGTGCTTATCGACCGTGTCGGGTCGAAGAACCTGTTCCTGCAATACGACATCTATCACATGCAGATCATGGAGGGGGATCTCGCCCGTACCATCGAGGTAAACCTCGACCGCATCGCGCATATCCAGCTTGCGGACAATCCAGGCCGTCACGAGCCGGGGACGGGCGAGATCAATTTTCCCTTCCTGTACGAGCACATCGACCGCATCGGCTATTCGGGGTGGATCGGGGCGGAATACAAGCCGAAGGCCGGGACGGAGGCTGGGCTGGGGTGGTTTCAAGCATTAGCCGGGCAGGGAAGTGCTGCGGCCTAGCCAACGCCGCGCCCCCTCATCCGGCCCTTCGGGCCACCTTCCCCCGAGGGGAGAAGAGACAGGCACCAACGTCGGCTTCTCTTCTCCCCTCGGGGGAAGATGGCCGCGCTAGCGGCCGGATGAGGGGGCGTTTCACACAAGCAACTGGAGAACCAAAATGGAAACCATCGGCTTCATCGGCCTCGGCATCATGGGCGCACCGATGGCGGGGCACCTGTTGGACGCGGGCTACAGGGTCATAGCCAGCGACCATCGATCGAAATTCTCAGCCGATCTCGTCGCCAAGGGCCTAACGTCAGTCACCGGCCATGCTGCCGTGGCGAAGGCCGCCGACATCATCATTCTGATGGTGCCCGACACACCGCAGGTCGCCGATGTGCTGTTTAACGAGAATGGCGTCGCGTCCGGTCTGACCAAAGGCAAGCTGGTCATCGACATGAGCTCGATCTCACCGATCGAGACCAAGATTTTTGCCAGGAAAATCAACGATCTAGGCTGCGACTATCTCGACGCGCCGGTCTCGGGCGGCGAGGTTGGCGCCAAGGCGGCGTCGCTCACCATCATGGTCGGCGGCGAGGAGAAACCCTTCGAGCGCGCCAAGCCCGTGTTCGAGAAGATGGGCAAGAACATCACCCTGGTCGGGCCCAACGGCGTTGGCCAGACCACCAAGGTGGCCAACCAGATCGTCGTTGCGCTGACTATTGAAGCCGTCGCCGAAGCGCTTGTTTTTGCTTCGAAAGCCGGCGCGGATCCGGCCAAGGTCAGGCAGGCGCTGATGGGCGGGCTGGCGGCTTCGCGCATTCTGGAAGTGCATGGCGAGCGTATGGTCAAGCGCACCTTCGCCCCGGGTTTTCGGATCGAACTGCACCAGAAGGATCTGAACCTCGCGCTGGAGGGCGCGAAAGCGCTCGGCGTGTCGCTGCCCAACACGTCCACCACGCAGCAACTGTTCAACGCCTGCGCGGCCAATGGCGGCGCCAAGGAGGATCATTCGGCACTGGTCAGGGCGCTTGAGAGGATGGCCGATTTCGAGGTCGGCAGCGAGGCAGCCGGCACCCGGGGCAAAGCGGCATAGGTCAGGAGAGGGCGGCGCAACGTTCCCAAGCCGCCAACTCCTGGCCCATCGAAGAACGGGTTCCGACGTCTGTCGGGACCCGTTTCTCGTCGAGATGTTTTTTGGCTTAGCCGCGCTTCAAAAATGCCCGTGCCACGTAAAGGCTGATCGCCGCGGCATTCGATACGTTGAGCGAATGGATGGCGCCGGGCATGTCGAGCCGCGCCAGCGTGGTCACCGTCTCGCGGGTCTTCTGGCGCAGGCCCTTGCCCTCGGCGCCCAGCACCAGGGCGATCTTTTCTCCGGCAAAGCTCTTTTCGAGTTCGGCCGGCGCGTCCGAATCAAGCCCGATGGTGCGAAAGCCGGCCTCGTGCAGCTGGCCGAGCGCTTCGGCGAGGTTCTTCACCTCGATCTGGTCGATGTGCTCCAGCGCGCCCGAGGCGGATTTCGCCAGCACGCCCGATTCCTGCGGGCTGTGGCGGGCCGTGGTGATCAGCGCGCCGGCGCCGAAGGCGACCGCCGAGCGCAGGATGGCGCCGACATTGTGCGGGTCGGTGATCTGGTCGAGCACCAGCACCAGCTTCGCGTCACCAAGCGCATCGAGCCGCTTGGCTTTAAGCGGCTCGGCCTCGATCAGCACACCCTGATGCACGGCATCCGACCCTGTGATCTTGTCGATATCCCTGGGTTCGACCAGTTCCGTCTTGAAGGGCAGGGCGGCGAGATCGGCGATTTCGAGGCGCTCGGCCGCATTGCGCGTCACCAGCATCTTCCTGATCTTGCGGCGCGGATTGTCGAGTGCGGCGCGAACCGTGTGCAGGCCGTAGAGCCGCACCAGTCCGTCCGCGGCATTTTCGCCCGGCGGAACCGGCTGTCGAGGCCGGAACGCCGGCGCGCCGCCGCTTTTCTCGTCGCGATAGGCGCGGCGCAGCTTGGCGTAATGGGTGTCTTTGGGGGTGTTGGTTTTATCGCTCATGGCTGGTTCTATAGCGGTGTCCTCCGGCCAAGGATATGGCCCGCCGTCACAGCCGGCGAACAACATCGAAAAACGCTGGCTGCGCGGTTGACACCCAATGGCCTTGCCGCCATAAGGCGCTGCGCTGGTTTCGGAGAACACATAACTCGGGTCCGGATCGGCGTGAATGCCTCGTTGCATGGCTCCGGCGGCAGACTGGAGAGGTGCCCGAGTGGTTAAAGGGGACGGACTGTAAATCCGTTAGCTTAGCTTACGTTGGTTCGAATCCAACCCTCTCCACCACTGCCGGCCCGGAAGCCCTGAAACGCGACAAGAATCGGACCGAAAAGTGCATGGCGCTTTTCGGATGAATCCGGTACTTCAGGTAAGGCGCGGGTATAGCTCAGTGGTAGAGCAGCAGCCTTCCAAGCTGAATATGCGGGTTCGATTCCCGCTACCCGCTCCAGACACTCATCCCATCACCGGCAAGCCGAAGCACCGCGCACGAAGCGCAGCGCTCCAATTGTCGTGGCTGCGCCGCGTCAGCTGTTGAACGCGGATGCGACCTGGTGCTGCTGCGGCACCTGGCCGTTCGGCGTCAGCTTGTCGACGATGCCGGGCAGGGCGGTGGACAGTTGCTTGAGTAGTTCCTGCTCGTCCAGTCCGGTCCGTTGCGCGATCTCGCGGATGATCTGCGGTCCGATCGCGGCGCCAAGATCGTTGGCGTTGATCGACTGGTTCTGGCCGGTACCGACCCAGGAGTCCGCGGTGTTGCCGTGACCGGCGTCCCGGAGCTTTTCGAGCAGTCCGCCCAGGCCGCCCAGCAGGCCACCGTCGGCGGATGTGGTTTCCGTCGGGACGGGGGCGGTCGGAGCGGGCGCGGGAGACTGTTCCGGCTCTTCGGCACTTCTGCCGCTCAGCATCTTGCCGACCAGCAATGCGCCGAGTGCGATCATCAGAGGTTTGGTGATGTTGCCGCCGGGAACGGCGTTGTCAAAAAGTCCCATCGTGGATCCTCCATAGCGACCAAGGCCCGACCCCTCCTCAACAATGAAGCATTCGGGCGGAATTTCAAGCTGGCTTGAGGTTTTGACAATCATATGAAAATGTTCGGCTGGCGAGGGGATGGAGAGGAAAAAATGGGTATCATCAGCTGGATCATTCTCGGCGTGGTCGCCGGCTTCATAGGCAGCAAGATCGTCAACAAGACCGGCCAGGGTGTCATAATGGATATCGTGCTGGGCATCGTCGGCGCCATTGTCGGCGGGCTGATCTTCAGTGCCTTCGGCGCATCGGGCGTCACCGGTCTCAACATCTACAGCCTGATCGTTGCCGTCATCGGGGCGGTGGTTGTTCTGTGGGCCTACCATCAGTTCAGCGCAAGGCGGACGCTTTAGGCGCCTGCGGAT
>NZ_RZQA01000545.1:0-4388 GCF_004022915.1 Mesorhizobium sp. M7A.F.Ca.US.006.04.2.1 | reverse complement strand
GACGAGCAGACGCTTCAATTGATCCGCAAGGGCGGCAGCACCTCATCCGATCGCGAGGCGATAAGGCTGCTGCGTCTCAGCGGCATCCTGTCTATGGCGACCTGGGTGTCCGGCTTCGAGGACGAAGGGTTTCGCGACCTGTGGCGCGGCTTTCGCCAACTCATCGCCTACGACCCCGACCAGATCCAGGCGCTTTATGTGACGCCGCATCGCTGGACGCCGTTCTTCCGCATCGCGCGGGATCGCAAGGTGATCCAGCAGGATGCGCGCCTGTGGGACTACAAGCACCAGGTGCTGCAGATGACGCGGCTGAGGCCGTGGATGCTGTTCTTCAGCGTCAAGCTGATCGAGCTAGCGGTGCAATCACGGCCGAAGGCGCTGGCCCGCATCCTGTTCCACAAGGATCCCGAGCAGCGCCATTCGATGCGCTGGTACACACAGATGGGCCGCCGCGTGTGGTTCCGCGAGGTCTGGGGCTTTCTGGTCCGCGACATCAGGGTGAAAGACGGCCCGACGCTGGCCGAATTCTGGGGCGCGCCGCAGGACGCCGAGGAGGAATCGATGTCCGTTCGACGCCCGGCCCGAAAGCCCGCCATTCCCACCATCGACAATATTGAAGATTCCGAGGCGAGAAAGTTAGCCGGCTGACGAGCCCCTCAGGGCACGATCAGCGTGCCGGCGCCATGTTCGGTGAACAGTTCCAGCAGCACCGCATGCGGGGTCTTGCCGTTGAGGATGACGACGCCTTCGACGCCGCGCTCGATCGCTTCGATGCAGGTCTCGACCTTGGGGATCATGCCGCCCGAGACCGTGCCGTCCTTGATCAGCGCCTTGGCCTCGGCCACGGTCAGTTCGTCGATCAGCTTCTTGTTCTTGTCGAGCACACCCGGCACGTCGGTGAGGAACAGCAGGCGCGTCGCCTGGCAGGCGCCGGCAATGGCGCCGGCGAAGGTGTCGGCGTTGATGTTGTAGGTGTGGCCATCGCGTCCCGGCGCCACCGGCGCCAGCACCGGGATCATTTCGGAGCGTGCCAGAAGATCAAGCAAGGTACGGTCGACCTCGACCGGCTCGCCGACGAAGCCGAGATCGAGCACGCGCTCGATGTTGGAGTCCGGATCGATCATGGTCTTGCGGGCCTTTTCGGCGAACACCATGTTGCCGTCCTTGCCGCACAGGCCGATCGCCCATTCGCCCTCGGCGTTGATCAGCGCGACGATCTCCTTGTTGATCGAACCGGCCAGCACCATTTCGACGATCTCGACCGTCTTCTGGTCGGTGACGCGCAGGCCGCCTTCGAACTTGGATTCGATGCCCATCTTGGCCAGCATGGCGCCGATCTGCGGGCCGCCGCCGTGGACGACGATCGGGTTGACGCCGGATTGCTTGAGCAGCGCGATGTCGCGCGCGAAGGCCTTGCCGAGCTCGATGTCGCCCATGGCATGGCCGCCATATTTCACCACGACCGTCTTGTGCTCGTAGCGCTGCATGTAGGGCAGCGCCCGCGACAACAGGGCTGCCTGCATTTCGGCGGTGGCGGTTATTTCCGTCATCGGCTTGGTTCCCTGGAGATCGGTAAGGACGGCGGCGTCTTAGCGGGAATTGGCGCCGCCCGCAAATGGCTTTGCTGTCATATTCGAGCGCTTCACGACCTCGTCATCGTGTCGGCACCATCAGCGGCGCCCTGCGACCCAGCCAACCCGAGATCTTCTCCATCTGCGCGGCGAGCGACAAAAGCGTCTCCTCGTCGCCCGGACGGCCGGCAGCCTGGACGCCGATCGGCAGGCCGGCGTCGGTGACATGGACCGGCAGGGCGATCGATGGCTGGCCGCTGACATTCTGGATCGCCGGCCAATGGGTGAACCAGAGGCTCTTGTCCATCAACTGGCCGAAGAACGGCTTCAGCTTCAGCAAGGGCGTCAGGTGAAGCTTGTCGAGCAGGTTCTCGATGAGGTCGTCGGCGCCTTTCGGATCCATTGCGCCGCAGGCAAGCGGCGGGTGGGCAATGATCGGCATCAGCACGGCGTCATACTGCGCGGTCTCTGCGATCAGCCGCCGTGAGGCGGCATGCAGCCGCTGCAGGTCGGCATAGGTCTCGCCGGCCGACACCAGTTCGCCGAAGCGGGCGAGCACGCGCGTCGCCCGCTCGATGTCGCCGGCAACGGAACGGCCGACGCGCAGCGCTTCGGCCCGCATCGTGCCAGCGACGGCGGAGGCAACCGTTCTGCAGAAATCGGCGAAGAAATCGCGGCCGATAAAGGGCAAGTCGATCTCCTCGACCGTGTGGCCGCCCTCGCGGGCAAGCGCCACCGCCGTGTCGAGCGCCTCGAGCGTCTCGTCCGAGATCGGCAGGCGAAGCGGCGATTTGCGGTACACGGCCAGGCTGAGCTTGCCGGGATCGCGCGCGGCGGCAGCCGCGAACGTGCCTTTCGGCCGCGGCGCGGCATAGGGCGACAGAGGATCGGGCCCGTGGGTCAGGTCGAGCAGCAGCGCGCAATCGCGCACCGAACGGGTGAGCGCATGGTCGACGACCATGCCGTACCAGCTTTCGCTCACCAGGGGCGTCAGCGGTGTACGGCCGCGCGACGTCTTCAGGCCGACAAGTCCGGTGCAGGCGGCAGGCACACGGATCGAGCCGCCGCCATCGGAGGCATGCGCCACCGGCACGACGCCGGCTGCGACCAGTGCTGCCGAACCGCCCGAAGAGCCGCCGCTGGTATGGCCGGTGTTCCACGGATTGCGGGTGATGCCAAAGGCCCTGGATTCGGTCATCAATCGAAGCCCGTGCTCCGGCGATGTCGAGGTGACGATCGGGATAAGTCCGGCAGCGAGATAGCGGTCGGTCAGCGCCGAATTGACGTCGGCCAGCCATGCCGGAATGCGGCTGCCGCCATGCGTCGGCACGCCCTTGATGGCGATGCCGAGATCCTTGATGGCGAAGGGAACACCAGCCAGCGGCAGCGAGGGGTCGACGGTCTTGGCGCGGACGCGGGCGGCATCGTAGAGCGGTTCGGCCGTGGCATTGATGTCGGGACGGGTGGCCTCGGCGCGGGCAATCGCGGCGTCGGTCAGTTCGACGGCCGAAACCTCGCCCTTGCGGACCAGATTGGCGAGGCCGGTGGCATCTTCTTCCCAAAGGATCCGTTCGACCGACATGCGCGCTCCCCCATCAATGAAGGCAAGCTAGCCAGTGGCAATTCCATTGGCAATCGACCGACGGATCCGGGCCGGTGACACACAAAAGCTTAGGCGTGCACAAGGTTATTTCCGTCGTTGCAAATACATGGCAATCGCCTAATTTGCCTGCAATGACGCCGCAGGACATCACCAAGCTGATCGTTCGGACTTCGATGAAGGATCGGGCCGCGTTCGATCTGCTTTACCGGCAGACCAGCGCGAAACTTTTTGGCGTCTGTCTTCGTGTATTGAACGACCGGGGAGACGCGGAAGAAGCGCTGCAGGAAGTCTTCGTCAAGATATGGACGAAGGCCGACCGTTTTGCTGTTTCCGATCTAAGCCCGATCTCCTGGCTGGTGGCAATCGCGCGCAATCATGCGATCGATCGCATCAGAGCGCGGCGCAAACCCGCCGCCGACATCGATGCCGCGCTCGACGTGGCCGATCCGGCGCCGGGGCCTGAAGCGATGGCGGTGGCGGGCGACGAATCCGAACGTATCCACCATTGTCTCGATGAGCTGGAGAAGGACCGGGCAGCAGCCGTCCGGGGCGCCTATCTCAAGGGCGAGAGCTATGCCGAACTGGCGGAGCGCCATGGCGTGCCGCTGAACACGATGCGTACATGGCTGCGCCGCAGCCTGTTGAAACTCAGAGAATGCCTGGAAAGATGACGCTGGCAGAAGACACAGGACCGGAACGTGGAGGCGACGACCTGCTCGCCGCCGAGTACGTTCTCGGCGTGCTCGATGCCGACGAACGCCAGATCGTCTCTCGCCGCATTGATGCGGATACGGCTTTCGCCCGTCTTGTCGAGGACTGGGAGGTCAGTCTCTCACCGCTTGCCGCCGCCTATCGGGAAGTCGAGCCGCCGGTTTCGGTGAAGACCGCGGTCGACCGCCGCCTGTTCGCTACCGCTGCCGCGGTGAGCAGGCCCGCCGAAGTGCGCGGCGGCCTGTGGTCCAGCCTGGCCTTCTGGCGCGGCCTTGCCGCAGCCGCGGTTGCGGCACTGGCGATTTACATCGCCGTGCCCATTCTCAACCCACCGGTCGAGCAGCCGCAGGCGCGACTCGTCGCTTCGCTGGCCGCCGAAGGCAGCGACGTCAAATATCTTGCCGTCTACGACGCCGCGCATCACGAAGTCGGCCTGTCGCATGTCTCCGGTGAGCGTGCTTCCGGCAAGGACTTCGAGCTGTGGATGATCGAGGGCAAGAACC
>NZ_RZQA01000544.1:0-4392 GCF_004022915.1 Mesorhizobium sp. M7A.F.Ca.US.006.04.2.1 | reverse complement strand
ACGCAGAACCTCTTTCTCATGGCGAGGGGCCGGCCCTCTCCAATGCCAAGACTTCGTCAGCTGATCCCTGGTCGGCTCATATCCGGGAAGCCGCGAAACGCTTTGCTATTCCTGAGCGGCTGCTGCGCGCCGTCATGCAGGTCGAGAGCGTTGGCGATGTTCATGCGGTGTCGAGCAAGGGCGCGATGGGCCTGATGCAGATCATGCCGGCGACGTGGGAAGAACTGCGGATCAAGCATCATCTTGGCGACGACCCATATCAACCGCACGACAACATTCTCGCCGGTGCAGCTTATCTCCGCGAGATGCTCGACCGCTTCGGCCGGAACGGCTTCCTTGCTGCCTACAATGCCGGTCCTGGGCGGTACGAGGAGCATGTTGCGACCGGTCGGCCGCTGCCGTGCGAAACAGTAGATTATGTCAGGAAACTGGCACCGCTAATCAACGGCGCAGCTCCAATTTCGACGCGTGCAAGGCAAAAAGTCGGCAGGGCGAGTGCACTCGATTCAGTGATTTTCGCGCACGTCGCAAACACACGGAATAGCTCACCTTCGCGAGGCGATCGCGCGATCGATGTTCCCGTCGAGACTGTGTTCACGGCGATCCGCTCACCGAGCGTGCGATCACCAGCGGTTAATGCGGTCAGCGATCTCACCGCGCTCGTACCGCCAGCGGGTATGCGTCCGGGGTCTGCACATGACACCAGGCCTTGACAGAATTCTCGACGAGCCTGGCGGTATCGGACCAAGTGCACGGCGCCGATGCGCCAATCCGGCGGCCTCCTACTTAACAGGGGCCGCGGTTATAGCAGCCTCAGCGTCCGCCTTGGCGATCACAGCTTCGGCACGTTCTATGGCAGCACCGAGTTCATCGCTCCGCCATGTATCAACCGAATGGCCATCGTCGAACGACCGGTCGTCGACTCCCCGAGCGCGTGAGACCAGCTCACGAAGCGCGGCAATGGCTTCGGAAAGTAGACTGGCTTCTGCTCCGTTTCGGGAAGACCGCGTCACATGTTTATCCCTGTTGCATCGCGATCATGGACCATCACGCAGTGTCCTTACAACAGACGACTATTGCTTGATTGGCGCATTCCTGGTCAATCGCATTCCGGCCTGTTGCGCCGCGGGAATTGCGGCGGACCGTTGGCTTGCAGGGATTGCGAGAAGGGATGGCAGGATAAAGGGCCGCGATGTGCGGCTCGGTCGGTGCGTTCGATTTCAAAGACTTACGCATCACATCCGCGATGTGCGTGGCAAATCCGCGATGTGCGCGATTACCAATTTCTCAAATTTCTCAAGAAAAGCTGCACCTCGCAGACTCGGCGGCCATGAAAAGTGACGACGATTTCCGGGTCCGTCCTGGCCGCATTCGTTCCCGGGCCGCTCAGCGTGCACGCCCCTTCATCTTCCAGGCACTGGCCGCTGCACAAAGGGCAGGGGGACATATCTCGCGCAAGGGAAACGTCATCTCCTCACGCGCCTCGACGTTCGGTCGTGGCAGGTCGGCGAGCATCCGCGCCAATCGCCTCATCACCGGCCGCTCGCGCGGCGCCGTCGTAAAGGCACGCGTTGTCCGGGAGTTCAGGGGATCGACGCCGCTCGCCGCCCATCTCAAATATCTTGGTCGCGAGGGTGTGTCGCGCGACGGCGAGAAAGCAAAAATGTTCGGACCGGACGGGGACGAGGCTGATCATGATGCATTCTCGGACCGCTGCAGGGATGATCGGCACCATTTCCGTTTCATTGTCTCTCCTGATGACGCCCAGGAGTTGGGCGACCTCAAGAGTTTTGCTCGCGGCCTCATGGTCGATATGGAGCGCGACCTCGGCACCAAACTCGACTGGATCGGCATCGATCACTGGAACACCGAACACCCCCACGTCCACATTCTTGTGCGCGGCGTGGCGGATGATGGCGAGAACCTCGTCATCTCACGCGACTACATCCGCCAGGGCATGCGCGACCGAGCAAGCGACATCCTCACCCAGACGCTGGGGCCTCGGACCGATAAGGACATCCGCCGGACAGTCGAACGGCAGATCGACACCGAGCGCTGGACACAGCTCGACCGCCAGCTTGTTCGCGATGCCGATCGCCTTGGAATCATCAATCTCGCGCCGCCTGGCAGCCGCCAGCCCGACGAGTTCCTCACGCTTAAGATCGGGCGGCTGCGCAAGTTGGAACGGCTTGGCCTCGCCAGCGAGATACGTCCTGGCCAGTGGACCATTGCCGAGGAGGCTGAGACGACGTTGCATGCGCTCGGCGAGCGTGGCGACATCATCAAACGGATGCATCGCAGCATATCCGACCATAGCGTCGAGAGAGGCGCGGCCGACTATGTCCTTGCAGCTGGACAGACAGCCGAACCTATTATCGGTCGGCTTTTGGAGCGGGGGCTCGACGACGAACTGCGGGGCTCGGCATATGCCGTGGTCGATGGTGTCGACGGACGCGTCCATCACATCCGGTTTCAAGATCTCGATGCAACAGGAGATTCAGCACCTGGCTCCATAGTTGAGCTCCGCCACTACAAGGATGCGAAGGGCCGTGGTCGTGTCGCGCTCGCCATCCGTTCAGACTTCTCCGTCGAGGAGCAGATCGGTGCCGGCGGCGCGACTTGGCTCGACCGTCAGCTTGTCGCGAGCAGACCCGCCGAAATCGGGGAGGGGGGCTTCGGCAGGCAAGTGAAGCAGGCGCTTCAGGATCGCACCGATCATCATGTCAAGGAGGGCCTCGCACGGCACGAAGGCCAACGCGTGATCCTCGCTCGCAACCTGATCGACACGCTACGCGATCGCGAGGTGAACGCGCTCGGCGCCCGACTGGCTGCAGAGACTGGTCTGCCCTATGCGAAAGCGTCGGAAGGCGACCAAGTGGCTGGCATCTATCGACAAAGGTGTTCGCTCGCCTCGGGCCGGTTCGCAATGATCGACAACGGGTTGGGTTTCCACCTCGTTCCTTGGTCGCCGTCGGTCGAGCGGCAGCTGGGAAGACATGTCTCCGGGCTGGCTTGCTCAGGAGGCGGAGTCGCTTGGACCTTTGGAAAGAGGCGAGCACTTGGGTTGTGAATCCCGACGACTATCGTGCGTTCGCGGTCGGCAGCGGCATTCCAGCTCTTGGTAAAATCGTTGCACCCAATGTCCTCCATTCAAGTCACCCCGGCGCCTTCCTGAAAACAGTCGCTCTGCTGAGCGGCGTCCTGCCGACTCCCTGTCGTTCGATGCGGGTAGGGACGCAAAAAGGGTCGATAGCCGAATGTTATGGCGAGGTCTAATAAAGGACCTTGATCGTGGACGCTCGGTGGCCTCCGGCAACAAGCAGAACCAATCCATAATTGCGATAGGATGTTTCACCATTTCCGGTTTTCGAGGTCCAATGTCTGAAGTGGACTGGCTCAGCCATCTCTTGCAAATGATCACCGTCACTGGCCAGCTCGAGGTCCGCTGCGCCTACGGTGCACCGTGGCGCGTCCCCTGGAGCAGGGCTGCCGCGAACGAAATTCCCTACCACGTCATCGTCAAGGGCCGGGCCATTTTAGAGGATCCGGAGACGAGAACAGCAAGGGAGCTGATGAGCGGAGACATCGTGTTGCTGCCGCACGGTGCGGCGCATGTGCTGCACGACGGTAGTGGGCAAACACCAATCCCTACCCAGCAACGCTGGGGGTCTGCCGGATGGATGCTGAGCGAGAATGATGCCCAGGGCGAGCAGCTCGACCTGCTGTGTGGACGGTTTTTCGTCGCGCCACCCCATGATCGGTTGATCCGTAACTACCTGCCCACAAACCTTGTCGCGCGGTCTATGGACGGCCATGAAGAAAACGGTATCGGCTCTGCTTCCAACCAATTGGCCAGCCTGGTGAGGCTGATGCGAATGGAGTCCGCCGGAGACAGAGCGGGAGGACGCGCCATTCTCAACGCGCTTTCGTCGGCCCTGTTCACCTTGGTACTGCGCGCGGCGAGCGAAACCGAAGAAGCGCCCGAAGGCTTGTTGGCCTTGGCCGGCCATCCGCGGCTGGCACCAGCAATCGCGGCGATGTTTGGGGATCCGGCGCGGTCTTGGAAACTGCCTGATTTGGCGGCCATGTGCGGCATGTCGCGGGCTACATTCATGAGGCACTTTCAAGACAGGCTGGGTTGCTCCGCCGTCGATTTATTGACTGATCTCCGCATGAGTCTGGCAGCCAACGAGCTAAAAAAGCCAGAGATCAGCACCGAGACCGTCGCCGAGACGGTCGGATATCAATCGGTTTCGGCGTTCCGCCGTGTATTTGCCGAAAGGATGGGAATGACGCCGGGGGAATGGCGCCGACTGGCGCACAATCCCGCATCGGCTCGAGCCGCACTGGAGTCTCACGCGTCAGTTGATCCTTTCTAGCATCATATTGAGC
>NZ_RZQA01000543.1:0-4406 GCF_004022915.1 Mesorhizobium sp. M7A.F.Ca.US.006.04.2.1 | reverse complement strand
GCATCACATGTCGGCAGCCACTTCACATGTCGGCGAGATACTGACATGGCGGAACGCGCGCCGTCAGCCTTTCCTGGCGGCGATCCGCGCGAGCGTCTTGGCATTGGTCAGCTCCCTTACGGCGTCCTTGCCGATCCAGCGCGCCGTCTTGTCGGCCGACTGCGCCAGTCGTTCGGCGACAGCCAGGGCGGCACCGTGCATGTTCATCGATCGCTTACCGATCGACCGAAGCGCCCAGTTCACGGCTTTCTTCACGAAATTGCGGCTGTCGTTCGCGTGCGTTTCGATGATCGGCAGGAAGGAGAGGAAGGTCGCCCCTGGCTCCTGCTTCCGGTGGACGACAGACCAGGCCATCATGGCGAAGGCCGTGCGCCGAACGAACTCCCGCTCGTCGGCCGCGAACTCGGCGATCAGTTCTTTCCAGGCGTCCGTATCGACAAAGAGATCCGAGACGCCGTCGACGATGTCCCAGGAGTCGAAACTAGCCGCCCATCGCCTTGCATCTTCAGCAGAAAACCGTTTCGGGTCAGCCGTGACGGAGGCAATGAACTGCGCCTCCATGATGCCGCTGTCCCATAGCTCGAAGGCGCGCTCGTGGTTGCGTTTGATCGTCCGCGCGATCTGCCGCTGCATGCCGTGCGAGATGCCAAGTGCACGGTCGATCTTGATGCCGTAGCGCAACATGCCGAGGCGGTTCTGCTCGGATCCGATGGCGCGAAGATGGGCGACGATTTCCGCGGCACTGGATTGAGGCGAGAGCTCTGCCACGGCAGAGACCTATTTTTCGAGACGGGCGAGCAGCGAGGACGTGTCCCAGCGCTTGCCGCCCATCGCCTGCACATCCTTGTAGAACTGGTCGACGAGTGCGGTGACCGGCAGTCTGGCGCCATTGCGGTCGGCCTCGGCCAGGCAGATGCCGAGATCCTTGCGCATCCAGTCGACGGCGAAGCCGAAATCATATTTGCCGGCGTTCATCGTCTTGTGGCGGTTCTCCATCTGCCAGGAGCCCGCGGCGCCCTTGGAAATCACCTCGATCACCTTCTCGATGTCGAGCCCGGCCTTCTTGCCGAAATGGATGCCTTCGGCCAGGCCCTGGACGAGGCCGGCGATGGTGATCTGGTTGATCATTTTGGTGAGCTGGCCGGCACCGGCCGACCCCATCAAGCCGACCATGCGGGCAAAAGCGTCGATGACAGGCTTCGCTTTGTCGAACGCATCCTGCTCGCCGCCGACCATGACAGTCAGCACGCCGTTCTCGGCGCCGGCCTGGCCGCCCGAGACCGGCGCATCGAGAAACGAAAACCCGCCGGCTTGCGCCGCCGCCGCCAGCTCGCGAGCGACCTCGGCCGAGGCGGTGGTGTTGTCGATGAAGACCGAACCCTTCTTCATCGATTTGAAGGCGCCTTCCGGACCGGTCGTCACCGAACGCAGATCGTCGTCATTGCCGACGCAGGAGAACACAAAATCCTTGCCCTCGGCGGCCTGCGCAGGGGTCGCCGCCAGGCTACCGCCATGCTGGCCAACCCATTGCTCGGCCTTGGCCTTGGTGCGGTTGTAGACGGTGACGTCATGGCCGCCTTTGTTCTTCAAGTGTCCGGCCATCGGATAGCCCATCACGCCAAGACCGAGAAATGCCACAGATGCCATGAGCTTGCCCTTCAGAATGGAAACGGAATTTGCTGCGAAAGCTCTAGGCTCTGCGCTCAATTCGTCAAGACGCGTAGAGCCTGATCGACTGGTGCAGCCGAATTGAAAATCGTCAGCGTTTCAGGTGAACGGTGATCCGGCGCTCGATCCATTCGACGCCATGCCGCAAGATCTCGACCATCACCAGATAGACGAGGGCGACCCAGATATAGGCCTGGATGTCGAACGAGTTGGCGAAGGCGAGCTTGGCATTGCCCATCAGATCGTAGACCGTGATGATGGCGACGATGGCGGACGCCTTGACCATCAGGATCAGTTCGTTGCCATAGGGCCGCAAGGCGACGATCAGGGCTTGCGGCAGGATGATCTTGCGCAACGTCTGCAGTTTATGCAGGCCAAGCGAGGCCGCCCCTTCCCATTGCCCTCTTGGCACGCTCTCTATGGCGCCGCGCAGGATCTCCGCCTGGTAGGCGGCCGTGTTGAGCGCAAAGGCAAAGACGCCGCAATTGAACGCGTCCTTGAAAAAATCCCAGAGGCCGACCGACTGGAGTTCGACGCGGAACGAGCCCAATCCGTAGTAGACCAGATAGGTCTGGACCAGCAGCGGCGTGCCGCGGAAGAAATAGACGTAGCAATAGGCGAGGCCGGACAGGATCCGGTTGCTGGACATGCGCCCGTAAGCGACGGGCACCGACAGGATCGCGCCGAGTACCATCGATATGGAAACCAGCGCCAGCGTGACCCCAAGCCCGCTCAGATAAGCCGGCGCATATTTGGCAAAGAAATCGGGATTCCAGGCAAGGAAGAGATAGCTGACGATGCCGATACCGAACAAAATCCATAGGCCCACCAGCGCGTAACCGGCGATACGCCTGCGCGGCCAGCCGCGCGCCCGTGGCGGCGGACGTTCGACCATGGTGGCCGTGGCGCTCATCGCTGCGCCTCCCGCCGGCCAAGCGAGCGCAGGATCGCATTGGTGGCGAAGGACGACAGGACGGCCAGGCCAAGAAAGACCAGCGAGGCGACGCCGAAGAACAGGAAAGCGTGCTTGGTGACGCGGGCCGCAATGCTGGCATTGCGCAGCGTCTCGGCCAGGCCGACGACCGACACCAGCGACGTGTCCTTGAGCAGGCTGAGCCAGCAGTTCTCCAGTCCAGGAAACGCGATGCGCAGCAGTTGCGGCACGATCACCTTGCGCATGGTCAGCCAGTTCGAAAGACCGATGGCATAGCCGCCCTCATACTGGCCTTTGGGAATGGCGCGGAAGGCGGAAAGGAAAACCTCACTGGCATAGGAGGAGAAGATCAGTGCAAGCACGATCATGCCGGCGACAAAGCTGTTGACGTCGATGGTGACGTCAGGCCGGAAATACCTGACGAGATGCTGCAGCAGGATCGGCATGCCGAAAAAGAACAGGAACAGCGTCACCAGTTCTGGCAGGCCGCGAAAGACGGTGGTGTAGATGTTGGCGGCAAGGCGCAGCGACGGTTCTTCGGACTGCTTGGCGAGTGCAATGAAAAAGCCGATCGTCAATCCGATGGGCAGCGTGGCAAGCGCCAACGCAATGGTGATCAGTGCGCCATAGGCAATATCGTCAAGCCAGCCTTCAGGTCCCCAACTGAGAAGTGTCCATATGCTCTGGGCTGGCATCGACCGGTCTTATCCCCACGGCATTCCCAAGACGAATAGAAAGACGGCGGGGAAATTCCCCGCCGTCTTGAACTGGCTTATCAGGACTCGGCGCCGTAGACGTCGAACTTGAAATACTTGTCGTTGATTTCCTTGTATTTTCCATTGGCGCGAATGGCGGCGATGGCCGAATTGAGCTTGTTGACCAGGTCAGTTTCGCCCTTGCGTACGGCAATGCCGGCACCAGGCCCGAAAATCTCGACCGGCTGCGGCGAAGGTTGGCCGAGGATCTTGCAGCAGGCGCCGTCAGGCGAGTCCAGAAACTGCTGCAGCACGACGATATCGTCCTCGATGGCGTCGAGACGACCATTGGCAAGATCGGCCTGCTCCTCGGGGCTGCTCGGATAGCCCTTCACGGTGCTGTCGGTGTAGGTCTTCGAGGCATAGTTGAAATGCGTGGTGGTGGTGGCGACGCCGATGGTCTTGCCGGCGAGATCTTCCTTGGTCACGCCTTTCAGCGTGCTGTCCTTCGGCACGGCGATCGCCGAGGGCGTGTTGTAGTATTTGTTCGAGAAGTCGACCTTCTCCTTGCGCTCCGGCGTGATCGACATCGAGGCGACGATGGCGTCGAATTTACCGGCCTGGAGGGCTGGAATGATGCCGTCCCAATCCTGGGCGACGAAGGTGCACTTGACCTTCATCTCATCACAAAGCGCCTTGGCGATGTCGATATCGAAGCCCACGAGCTGGCCATCGGCGGTAAGGTTGTTGAAGGGCGGGTAGGCGCCTTCGGTGCCGATCCTCAGGGTCTTTTCCTGGGCCTGGGCGACGCCGAGTGTCAGCAGCGCGGCCGATGCGGCAAGCGCGATACGCAGTGAAATACGCATGATGGTCCTCTCTTTATGGTCCCGGCCGTCGTTCCGAACGGCTCTGTGGGGCGGTGCTTTTGACCGCCCGCTGGCGCGATACTCCCACTCTTTCCAAGAAAAAAGCAACTGCAAAACCATAAAAATGGGCAAGGCTATTCTGCCGTTGCGTCAGCGCTCAAGCAACGAGCCCGGCGGTGCGCTCGATGAAGTCGGCTATCGATTTTGCATCGTCGAGATCGAATACCGGCAGCAGCTCGCCTT
>NZ_RZQA01000542.1:0-4435 GCF_004022915.1 Mesorhizobium sp. M7A.F.Ca.US.006.04.2.1 | reverse complement strand
GTCGTCGGCATGCGAGCGCGCGAACTCATTAGCCTCGACAAAGTCGAGGTTCCCTGCGGAGCTGAAGGCATTTCCAACGGGGGAACAGCCGGATGAAAGTAATGATTCGCAGGACCGCTACTGGCTTGTCGGCTTATGTCCCCAAGAAGGATCTCGAAGAGCCGATCACCGAGATTGAGAACGCTGACTTATGGGGCGGGACCGTGACGCTCAGGAACGGTTGGCGGCTCATGCTGCCCGACCTTCCGCGCGACACGCGTTTGCCGATCACCGTCGAGGCGATGAAGATTTCCGACGGGGCCTGATGCCGGTGGGTTCAGTGGCGGAGAGGAAACGCGTATGAACACGATGCTGAGCTGGGACCATCTCGTCGTCGTCCGGGGCAGTTTTGCCAAAAAACTGATTGACCTGCTGAACGGCGCTCTCAAGGCCGATCGAGTGATCCCCTATCTCGGTCCTGGTCTTCTGCAGCTTAACCCACCGGAATCCCCTGTACCTTGCACCCCTGAAGATGTCGCCGCGGCCCTCAACAAGCGGGCGCCTGCCCCTTCCAGGATTCGCACCAATATGTGGTCGGTCGCGCAGTTTATCGAGCAGCGCCGACATCGTCGGACTCTCCAAGCGTGGATGGCGGAGATATTCGCAGCCCCCGCCGAGCCGACCGTTCTTCACGCCTGGCTCGCAACCCTTCAACTGTCTGTCATCATCGACAGCTGGTACGATGGCGCCATGCGAGCAGCCCTTGCAGAGGCCGGCCAAACAGACGTTGTCGAGATACAAGGAACGACGCGCGCGACCGGAATCGGTAACATCTGGACGAGAACTTACGATTTGTCAGGAACAGAACTCGAGGCCGAACAAGTGGCTAGGACGGTGCTCTATGCGCCGCACGGCAGCGTCAGGCCGGCGGCAAACTTCCTCGTGGCTGATTCCGATTACGTCGAAGTCCTAACCGAAATTGATATCCAGACGCCGATCCCGGACGCGGTGAAGCAACGGCGCGTCAACCGGGGTTTTTTCTTCGTGGGCTGCCGCTTCAACGATCAGATGCTGCGCACATATGCCAGACAGCTGATGAAGCGCTCCACTGGCCCACATTTTGCGGTGATCGATTCGGCTACGCTGACCAGAAACGAACGTCGTTTCCTTGCCGAAGGCGCAATCACGGTCATCGACATGCCGATCCGCAACGCCGCGGCTCGCCTCGTCGGGGTCGATGCTAGCCAGGATTAATGGCCGGCGATTGCTGGTGAGTCGCTGCTTGCCTCCAAGGGCGAAAACTCAGTTGGGAATACATTCGTGAGCAGTAATGCTAGTGGCAGCACAACGTAGGCTCTGAATTCGTTGGGCCATGTGAAAGGGTCCGCTGCTGCGGGACGTGAGCACGTTGCGGCGGCATTACGCACATGATCTTGTGACCCCCGTGGCAAAAGAACTGAAGCGCCCGAGTCGCGACAACATATGCAGCGCTCAATGGCTTCGACAAAAATTCGGCACAGTTTCGACAGTTCGCATGCACCTCCAGGGTCAACGAGGTTGATTATGCCTGTTTATGTGGGTCGGCCACGCGAGCAGGAATTCCCACTACCTTTGCCCCGGCGGGAACATCTCGTGTGACCACGCAGCCAGCGCCTACCACTGCATTATCACCAATCGTGACGCCAGGCAGAATGATTGCTCCACCGCCGATCCAGACACGGCTGCCAATGTGAACAGGACGCCCGACCTGCAGGCCGGCCTGCCGCTGCTCGGCATCATGTGGATGATCGGCGGTATAAATCTGCACAGCAGGCCCAATTGCCGTTCCTTGCCCGATTTTGACCTCTACCACGTCAAGAATAACGCAGTTGAAGTTGATGTAGGCATTGGCTCCAATGCGGATATTGAATCCGTAGTCGCAAAAAAAGGGCGGACGGATGACCGTTCCGCGCCCAACCTCTCCCAGCCGCTCGGACAAAAGCTCATGCCAATGCCCCGTGGTCTGCCCCAGCGTATCATTGTACCGCTTGAGCCAAGCCCCGGTTGCCAACAGGTCAGCTTGGATCTCCGGATCCGCCGCATTGTAAAACTCGCCTGCGAGCATCTTTTCTTTTTGGCTACGCATCATAGTCTCCCGTCAGGTCGTGTCCCGTACAGTGATGCAGGAACGCACATCAAACTGCCTCGGCAACTTTGTAACTCGATCTTGCCGGGCGCGCGGTCGGTCACGAGCCGGGGCGACAGTTTCGTCTCGACCAACTTCCAAGAATTTGGATATCGGAGATCAACCGGTCGCAGGGGCCAATACCTGACGAAGTCGGCAACTGTCCAGCGGTCGAACTCACTTTCATGCCCATCTCAGATTGCGTGATATCGAGCGGTAAGCCATCAGCTAATGTATCGACCAGGTCCCGCCAGAGGATTACTCCTTTTTAGTTTGTCAGTCGCAGAGCCCCAGTACGACTGGTGGTAGAAAGCACACGGCCGGAATCTTGGCAGCGCTGTTCACACCCACTTCGTAAGCCTGGCCGATGGGCTCGGCGCCAGAGCACCAATGCTTGACCTGCTCCAGCTCTTGCTCGGCGGGTTGTTTCAGAGACGCTTGATCTCGATACCGCGTTTTCTCAGCACGTAGCCGATCTGGCGCGGGGTCAAACCGAGCAGGCGCGCCGCCTTTGCCTGCACCCAGCCACACTTTTCCATGGCAGCAATGACCGTATCGGCATCGGGCACCCTACCACGAGTCGTGGCAGGGCCTATCGGCGCTTGCCCGTCGCCGACGGGCGGGGCGGCACAGGCGGCGGAAGGCTCGATCGTAGTCGACTTCTCTGACGTCGGCTGTCCGTTCTTCCACAGCGCCGCGGCCAAGCACTGATCCGCGTAACAGGCAAAGTCAGTTCTGAGGATTGATGGACCCGTCGCCAGAACTGCCGTCCGTTGAACGCAGTTTTCGAGCTCTCGGATGTTACCTGGAAATTCGCAGTTCATTAGCACCTCAATCGCTTCGGGAGCGAAGGTCAGCGTGTGATCATTCTCAGTATTGAAATTCTTGAGAAACTGAGCGGCCAAGAGCGGAATATCACCTCGCCTTTCGCGCAATGCCGGCACGCGTAAAGTGACGACGTTGATGCGATAATAGAGGTCTTGCCGGAACTCCTTGCGTTGAACTGCCGTTTCCAAGTCCCTGTTCGTTGCGGCAATCACGCGAACATCAACTTTAATGGTGTGGTTGCTGCCGACGCGCTCAAACTCCTGCTCCTGCAGGACACGCAGCAGCTTAGCCTGGAACGAACCTGATATTTCGCCAATCTCGTCCAGAAACAATGTGCCTTTGTCGGCAGCCTCAAAGCGCCCCTTGCGCAAACTGCTCGCGTCGGTGAAGGCACCCTTCTCATGACCGAACAAGTCAGATTCCAGAAGCGTCTCGGTGAGCGCCGCGCAATTGACCTTGATGAAGGGCTGCTTGGCGCGAGGCGAGAGCTCGTGAATGGCTTTGGCAACCAGCTCCTTGCCGGTTCCGGATTCACCTCGCAACAGGACCGTAGTCTTCGCCTTGGCCACCTTGACAAGGTGCTCACGCAGCTTGCGCAGCGCCTGACTATCGCCAAGCATCTCCTTGCTGATCTTTTTACGTTCCATTTGGCAGCCCATCCCACTCCGCCACCCGCCGGTAGAACTGCACTGGACGGTGAGCTGTGTTGTATTTCGCCATCATCATTCTCGATCTCACCTTTGTTGCTTCGAAATTTCCGGCGCGCGGACCCCCTCGGCAAATGGCAATGGCGCCTGAGCATCGTTGTCTTTCACCAGGACGAGCGTCTTCTCCTCCGTGCGGGCGCCCGCAATATGCGCGCTTGTTTGCGCAGGCCTTTACTCGACCGGTCGCCGTTCTGTCCGGCTTCTGCCGCACCGCAGCCTGCAAACCCATCCTTGACAAGAAAGGAGGGGAGTCAATCGAGCTCTCCTTGCATTCGTGCAAGGAAAATTGTCAGTTTGATAGAATTCTATCAAAACGGCAGAAACGCCCCGCCCCCAATTTGGCTGTACCTGCGGCGTTCAGCTTACGTGACGACATGTGCGGACTTGTCCCAATTGCCGTCCGAGTTGTGCGGGAAACAGTAGCCGCTGCGCTGTTCGCTTCAACCGCGTGATGCCGCTGACAGTAGAGGCGGCGGCTCGTCGAGCGAGGCTTCATTGTTCGGCTACTAAAGCGGCTGTGCTTTGGTGGGAGTTGGTTTCGCCCAAGTTCTGGGCCTGGGGGCGTCTAGCCCGTTTCGCCGCACAGGCTCCTCCCACATCGTCGAGGCCGAGAAGGAGGGACCCCACAGCCCTCCCTGTATCACAATGCCCCGCCCCTCAAGCAGCTAGATACGACAGGTGACCTCGAATGAGGCGTCTTGCATGGCTTCTACACCTGCCTGAATGCCAGAACTGCGTTCGTACCGCCCATGGCGAA
>NZ_RZQA01000541.1:0-4436 GCF_004022915.1 Mesorhizobium sp. M7A.F.Ca.US.006.04.2.1 | reverse complement strand
CTTGTGATGGATGCGCACCATCTTCGCCACCTCCTCGACCCGGCGGCGGATCTGGTCTTCCGGCATTTTCCGCGCCGGCGAGCGCAGCGGAAAGGCGAGATTGTCGAAGACCGACAGATGCGGATAGAGCGAATATTGCTGGAAGACGAAGGCGGTGTCGCGCTCGGCCGGCGACAGCGTCGTGGCATTGTGTCCGCCGATCTCGATCGTGCCGCTGTCCGGCCGTTCCAACCCGGCGATGAGCCGCAGCGTCGTCGTCTTGCCGGCCCCGGTTGGCCCGAGCAGCACGACGAATTCACCATCTGCTATGTGCAGGTCGAGGCCGTCGACGGCGACATGGTCGCCGAAACTCTTGGTCACGTTCTTGATGTGCACCTCAGCCATGCTGGGCCCTCCGTTCCGAGGCGACATCGTGGATCGCGGTTCTCACCGCGCGGCCCGATCCCTTCTCGAACAGCGACAGCCGCGCGCTGCTCAGCGTCAGGCCGACATGGTCGCCGGTGGCGAGCCTGATTTCGGCCGGTACGCGTGCCTTGATGATGCCATCCGCCGTCTCCACCGCGACGATCTGCGTGGTGCCGAGATATTCGGTGCCGTAGATGGCGCCGCGCAATTTTGAGGCGTCGTCGAAGCGGATGTGTTCAGGGCGGATGCCGAGCGCCATGTCGCCAGGTGCGATGTCCTCGCGCACCTCCGGCACCGCGACCTTCGCGCCTTGCACGATGATCTCCCTGGCGCCCTTGGCGAGCCCGCCGCCAAATCCCAAAAAGTTCATCGGTGGCGAGCCGATGAAGTCGGCGACGAACATGGTCGCCGGGCGGTCATAGATTTCGCGCGGGCTTCCGAACTGCTCGATGACGCCATGGTTCATCACCGCGATCTTGTCGGCCATCGACATCGCTTCCATCTGGTCGTGCGTGACATAGACCGTCGTGGCATGGATGCGGTTGTGCAGTTCGCGCAGCTCGTGGACCATCAAATCGCGGAATTCGGTGTCAAGGGTTCCCAGCGGCTCATCCATCAGGAAGCATTTTGGCCGCCGCACGATGGCGCGGCCGAGCGCGACGCGCTGGCGGTCGCCGCCGGCAAGTCCGGAGACGGATTTGTTGAGCAGATGGTCGATGCGCAGCAGCTTCGCCGTTTCCTCGACCCGCGTGCGGATTTCGGCCGAAGGCATGCCTTGCGCCAGCAGCGGGAAGCCGATGTTCTTGCGCACATTCATGTGCGGGTAGAGCGCGAACAGCTGGAAGACGAAGGCGATGTCGCGCTCGCGGGCCCGCAGCATGGTAACGTCGTCGCCGCCGAGCAGGATCTGGCCGCCGGTCGGCAGCTCAAGCCCCGCGATCATGCGCAAGGTCGTCGTCTTGCCGCAGCCGGACGGGCCGAGCATGACGAAGAACTCGCCATCCTCGACGACGAAGTTGGAATCCTGCACGGCGACGAAATCGCCGAAAGCCTTTCTCAGGTGCTGGACACGGATTTCGGCCATGATTATTCCGGGAACTTGGAGACGATGATGAACATCACGGTGCCAGCGAGCATGGTGATGAAGGAGTAGGTGTAGAGCGACAGCGCGAAGGGCTGGAACAGCATCAGGAAGCCGATGGCGATCAGCGCTGTCGCGATGTTTTCCATCAGCCCGCGCCGTGCCCAGGCCGGCCAGCGCGATTTGCGGTTCCCAGGCTTGGTCAAGCTCATTTGCGCACCGCGCCGAAGGTGATGCCGCGCAGCAATTGCTTGCGAAGCAGGATGGTGAAAACCAGGATCGGCACCAGGAAGATCGTCGTGCCGGCCGCGACCGCCGGCCAGTCCTGGCCGCCTTCGCCGATGATGGTCGGGATGAAGGGCGGCGCGGTCTGCGCCGTGCCGGAGGTCAGGAGCGCTGCGAACGCATACTCGTTCCAGGCGAAGATCAGGCAGAAGATGGCGGTCGCGGCTATGCCGGTCGTCGCCTGCGGCAGCACGGTGCGCCAGAAGGCCTGCAGCCGCGTGTAGCCGTCGATCATTGCCGCTTCTTCATATTCGCGCGGGATCTCGTCGATGAAGCCCTTCAGCAGCCAGACAGCCAGCGACACATTGACCGCCGTGTAGAGCAGGATCATGCCGAGCGCGGTGTCCGACAGGCCAAGCTCGCGGTACATCAGATAGATCGGAATGGCGACGGCGATCGGCGGCATGAAGCGCGTCGACAGGATGAAGAACAGGAGGTCGTCGGCGAGCGGCACCTTGAAGCGCGAAAAGCCGTAAGCCGACAGTGTGCCGAGGAAGACGGCGCAGAAGGTCGAACCGAAGGCGATGATCAGCGAATTGACGAAGCGCGGCAGGAAATTGGACGGACCGGCGATCACCATGTTGCGCTTGCGCGTGGTCTCGTCGCAGAAGCCCGTCGCCGGGCCCAGCGAGTTGATGTATTCCGGCGTCTGCCGGGTCCGCGTCGTGAACAAATTGCAGTAGCCCTCGAGGCTGGGCTGGAACAGGATCTTGGGCGGATAGGCAATCGAATCCGGCGGCGTCTTGAAGCTGGTGGCGAAGATCCACAGCAGCGGCACGATCGAGATCAGTGCGTAAAGCACGATGATCGTGCCGGCGATCCGTTTCGAGTTGCTGCTCGGTGCGACGACCGAATGGGCTGTGGTCAGGCTCATCTCTGCTTCACCTTGTTGAGCGCCTTGACGTAGATGTTGGCCAGGCCGAACACCGCCACGAAAAGGATGATGGCGAAGGCCGAGGAATAACCGGTGCGCCAGCTTTCGAAAGCCTGCCGCTTCAGCGTTATCGAGGCGACCTCGGTCGTCGAGCCCGGCCCGCCGCCGGTCAACAGATTGACCATGTCGAACATCTTGAAGTTCTCGATGCCGCGAAACAGCACCGCCAGCATGATGAAGGGCAGCGCCATCGGCAGCGTGATCGACCAGAACTGCCGCCAGTTCGAGGCGCGGTCGACCTCGGCCGCCTCGTAGATGTATTCGGGGATGGAGCGGAGGCCCGCGAGGCAGATCAGCATCACGTAGGGCGTCCACATCCAGGTATCGACGATGATGATCGACCAGGGCGCCAGCGACACGTTGGAGAGCATCTGGATATCGGTCGGCGGAATCCTCGTGACAAAGGAGATCGCATAGGCGAACAGGCCGATCTGCGGCTCATAGAGGAAGCGCCAGAAATTGCCGACCACCGCCGGCGACAGCATCATCGGCACCAGGATCAGCGTCGTCCAGAAGGCGTGGCCTCGGAACTTCCTGTCGATCAGCCAGGCCAGCGTGAAGCCGATCAGCGTCTGCAAAAGGATCGTCCAGAACACGAAATGCGCGGTCGTCTGCATGGCGATCCAGATATCCTTGTCGCCGAGGATGCGCTGGTAGTTGGCAAGGCCGAGATTTTTCACCACCTCGTTCGGGCGGTTGGCCCGGTAGTTGGTGAACGACAGATAGATCGCCCAGAACAGCGGGAAGATGTTGATGGCCAGCAGCAACAGGATCGTCGGCGAGATGAACAGCCAGGCGAGGCCCTTGTCGCTGATGCCCCGGACCTTGCGGGCCAACGGTTCCGGGGTCGCCCGGGCAACGTTCTCCGCGGTCCGATTGAGCATGGTGAGTCCTGCTTCGGTCACTTGGTCGTCTCTGTCATGGAATTTATCTGAACTGCATCCCGTGCCAAGGGGCGGCACGGGATGCTTGGCTTAGCTCGGGAGGAGCTGGTTACATCTTGCCATCGTCCTGGAAGACCTGGGTCCAGTCCTTGACCAGGCCGTCGAGCGCATCCTTGGCCGAACCCTGGCCGGCGACGACATAGTCGTGGAAGCGTTTCTGCGAAGCCTGCAGCAGCGGGGCGTAGCTCGGCTCGGCCCAGAAGTCCTTCACGATTGCCATCGAGTCGAGGAAGGTCTGCGCATAGGGCTGGCTGGCCGGGAACTTCGGATCCTTGACCACCGCGTTGAGGCACGAATAGCCGCCGAGCGACCACCATTTGGCCTGCACATCCTTGTTGGCGAACCACTTGATGTATTTCAGCGCCGCCTCCTGCTTGTCGGAATAGGACACCACGGAGATACCCTGGCCGCCGAGCTGGGCGAACTGCTCGCCGTCGGGACCCTTCGGGTTGACGAAGTAACCGATCTTGTCGCCGCCGACATTCTCGTCCTTCTGCAGGCCCGGCCATGTGAAGGCGAAGTTCATGTGCATCGCCACCTGGCCGGATTTGAAGGCATCGACGCCTTCGCCCATGTAGCTGTTCGAGGCACCGGGCGGCGTGCAGCAATCATAGAGCGCCTTGTAGAATTCCAGCCCCTTGACCGACTTGTCGGAGTTGACGAAGCCTTCCATTTCATAGGGCTTCTTGGGGTTTTCGTACTGGAAGCCATAGCTGTAGAGCACGTCCATGGCGCCCATGGTGATGCCTTCGGAGCCGCGCTCGGTGTAGATCGAGGCGCCATAGAC
>NZ_RZQA01000540.1:0-4442 GCF_004022915.1 Mesorhizobium sp. M7A.F.Ca.US.006.04.2.1 | reverse complement strand
GTGGAGAGCTGCTCGACATGTGATCCCGCCGTAAGAGCGTAACTCACCGAGGCCGCGACCTTGTCGAAGCCCCCGTTTGGCGCTTCCATGACCTTGTCATGAGCATTGTTGACGAGATATTTGTCATTGCCCCTGGTTGCGTGGAAAACGTCTGCGCCGCGCGTGCCATGGAAGACATGATCGCTGCCCGACGGGGCCGGCGCGGTGGGAGCAGGGGTGCCGACGTGAGTAGGAGGTGTGGTCGGTGTGCCGACCGGATCACTGACCGGGGGCGTGACAGGATCACTAACCGGGGGCGAGACCGGGGCATGGGTGCCCTCGAGATTGTGCTGGAGGAAAAAGGCTTTCAGTTCCGAGGCGCTTTCAAGCGCGGTGTCGCCATTCTGCGTTCCCCATTTATAGGTATAGTCAAAGGCCGGCGACGGAACCAGTGCGGCCCAACGATCAATCATGGCCTGCTCCTGGGCAGCGGTGGGCATGACAAACTTGCCGCCAGCGCTGGTTTCCCAGTTGCCACCACCGAACGCCTGGTAAAGCGGGACGATCTTGTCAATCGGGATGCCTGCTTCACCGGCAGCCGCAACCATCTTGTCGATATGGGTGTAGTCGGGAGCCGAAGTGTTGTTGATGGGGTAATAGCCGATACCGTAGAAATCGATGCCCGTATTCGCCGGATTGTAAGCGGCGTGGGCCGGGTCGTTCGGGTTCATGTAGCTCGGGGAGCCATCCGTGCCCAAGTTCATCATCGTGATGAAGGTCTTGGCGCCGGGAACATGAGAATGAATCCAGTCGGATTCCGCCTTTAGGTTTGCAGCGGTTGCGTAGCTGCCCCACTTGCCTGTCGGATCAGGCTCGTCGCTAAGGTAAAACCCGAACACATTTGGATTACCTATGAAGGGAGTGACTTTATCAATGAAAGACGAAGTTACTCCGTCGTGCTCACCGAGATAAACCAAGCCTTTCATGCCATCCGGCAAGGCATTGACTTGCGAAACGTACTGAACATCAGCCAGATTGAATCCGGCGGTTGCGATCTCGGCGGCTGATCCACCGGACGCGTAGTGGAGTGTCATCCAAAAATCCTTTGGTTGATTCGGTTATGCCCCACGTCTGCTTAGTTGACGGCGCATATTAGGCCCAAATCAAATACGACACCCGCTGGATAGAATCTTTGATCGCCGACAGGATTGCTGCACAGCAGGAGATGTTCCGCTTCGGGTCAACCGAAGTCTTTTAAAACAGTGCCGCAACAACAACATAAGCCCCTCTCATCCGGCTCATTGTTGAGCCGCGTGATTGGGAAATATCCGCCTTTCCCGACCGGGTTATCCCCAACTAGGGGAAAGCCAATTGGGGTGCCTCGGCACATGAACCGAGGCTTGCGCTGACGCCCTCGCGGCTCACCCGCCAACTTGACGGTCGAAAGATCGTGCCGCTTGCGGCGTGAAGCGGCCACCTATCGCTGCTTTAGGAGCACTTTCTGCTTTGATCCTATTTAAAAAATCGATGGCCCAACTCTCGTTTGAAATATGATCCGATCCAGCGCATGGAGAAAAAGTCATCTCTCCAAAATATATGTCACCATTAATGCTGTACAAATCGACCCTGACAAACTCAACATCCCTAGATATCGTTTCCGCGATCTCGATCATTTTTTCGAGATTTTCCGGCCTTTCTACGTTTTCTGGCAGGTCATAACCATACATGACATCAATCTGCTTAAAATCCGGAAGAGAAAAGACAGCCCTTTTATGATCAACAAATCTACCGACGTCGACCTGAAGATAAATTGCCTTGCCGCGAACGCAAAAGAATTTGTAGTCACTTAATTCACCACCAGTAGAAATGTTGTCTTCGACAATTAATTTCTTTTCCATTTTATAATATTGTGTCTCTCGCCCAATATTGAAGTACGACCTCTTAGAGAAATTTAAGAATTCCTCTATGGTTTTCCTATTGAGCGGTTTGTCGAGGAATATAATTTTTCCAGAGGAATGGGTCGGCTTCATCACGAAATGACGTCCGAGGAAAGGCTGGATCCAAAGTAAAATGTCATCTGCCGTCGTATTTCTATCTATCTTGAATACAGAGATCGTCTTTGGGATTTTAAGGCCTGCGATTCCACTAGCTATGTATTTAGCATAATGCTTATCAACGCAAATCTTCTCCAGGTATCCCCATCTATTTCGTATCATTCTGTCAAATATAAAATCATTTATCGTAGCCGATTGACTGGAAACCCGTCTTGGGAACCTGTTGTTCCCGTTAAAGAATCCCGCTGCTGCTATGGGGTAGTTCAGAACGTAGAAATTCGGGGTTATCAAGCTGACCCTATATATCGTTTCCCAGACAGCTCTTCTTAATTTCCGATACTTCTTTTCCACGCAACACCCCACTACGCGGATAACGCACGGCTAACGCGGCGTCCGCTCTGATAACGACGATGGCGAAGGCGCGATCCGCCTCCTTGGGCAGGTTGACAGCCGTCACAGATGGGGCCGGTCGAACCCGTCGGCCAGCGCCCCGAGGTGAACGAGCCCTCCAGTCGCCATCCCTGCGCATGCGTTAAACCACAATACGTCAGGCTCGATCACCGTCCTCCTCCGTTTGAATGACGATCCGGCGTGCCGGCCTGACGGTCGTCAATTTGCCGCCTCTGAAAGTCTGGGAGACTGATGGTCTGCTCGAGTGATTGGTGTATCGGGACGAGATCAAATACAGAATACAGAATGACAAAAGGTTTGATTGATCTAAGTTGTTGCTCCGCATCAGGTATTTTGTGTCAACGACCGTGGCGTCTTTGAAAGTGTGTGGAAGCAAGGACATAAGCCCCTTTTGCGTGTTCCATTCTGGACTGCGTTACTAGCGTGAATTGCCGTTTTTTGGGGGAGTTATCCCCAGCCTGTGCACGCTGCAGGTCGCGTTTCGTTGGTCCTGCGCCACGAATCCGCTGCATTTTCCTCAAAGTCGACGTATGTAAGCAGAGCGTAATAAGGGGGGCGACGGATAGCGGCTGCTATGCGCACCAAGAAAGGTTTGAGCCATCACAATTTACGGAAGTAACGGCGCGGCAGTGTCGCGCGAACGACCGCTGGTCATGAAAACATCGGGGGCCGGTTCTCCCGAGCTGCGTTCCGCCATTCTCGCCTGCATGCCTGGGCTGCTTGGCGTGGCGCTGTTCTCGGCAGTGATAAACATTCTCGCCCTGACCGGTTCGGTCTATATGTTGCAGATCTACGATCGCGTTCTGCCGTCGCAGAGCGTTCCAACCCTGGTGGGGTTCACGATCGGCATGCTGGGCTTGTATGCGGTCTACGGGCTCCTGGATTTCGTGCGGCTTCGCGTGCTGGTCCGCATCGGCAGTCTTCTCTATAGAAATTTGCAGGAAAAGGTGTTCTCCATCTCCCTGTCCTTGCCGCTCAAGGCAGGACGTGATGCGGGCCGCTTGCAGCCTTTGCACGATCTTGACCGACTGCGCGGCTTTCTTTCCGGAACGGGACCGACGGTCATCTTCGACGCTCCGTGGATCCCTTTTTATCTGGTGATCATTTATTTGCTCCATCCTTTGCTCGGCTTGTTGGCAACCGTCGGCGCGATCGCCGTGGTCCTCCTGACGGCAGTTGCGGAAGTCTTTAGCCGTGGTCCGGCCGCGCGCGCCTCCGAAGACTTGTCGTCGCAACGGGCGCTTGCCGACTCCGCCCGGCGCAACGCCGAGGTTGTTCATGCAATGGGGCTTTCTGGTCGACTGGCTCGACGCTGGAGCGACGTCAGCCGCGCATATCTTGGTCAGCAGGAGCGCCTCTCGGATGTCGTCGGTGGCGCCAGTTCCTTCTCGAAGGCGCTTCGCATGGGTCTGCAATCCGGCGTTCTGGGGCTCGGTGCCTACCTGGTCATCGGCGGTGAAGCTTCTCCTGGGGTGAT
This sequence comes from Mesorhizobium sp. M7A.F.Ca.US.006.04.2.1, assembly GCF_004022915.1. Classification (NCBI taxonomy): domain Bacteria; kingdom Pseudomonadati; phylum Pseudomonadota; class Alphaproteobacteria; order Hyphomicrobiales; family Phyllobacteriaceae; genus Mesorhizobium; species Mesorhizobium sp. M7A.F.Ca.US.006.04.2.1. Next base: position 521 of record NZ_RZQA01000540.1, on the reverse strand, counting down.
TATCGCATCTTCCATATTGCTCGGCCGGGCCTTGGCCCCAGTTGACGCGGCGATTGCAAACTGGAGAGGTTTTCTATCGACCCGGCGCAGCTATAGCGAGCTGGCAGCTGTCATGGCTGCATTTGGCAGTCAGGACGATCCGATGGAATTGCCTCGTCCACAGGCACGATTTGCCGTCGAGCAACTGACAGTCGCGCCGCCCGGCCTGACAAGACCGACCGTTGTAAATGTAAGTTTCCACCTGTCGAGGGGGGCTGGAATGGCCGTCGTCGGCCCGAGCGGCTCCGGCAAGACGACGCTGGCCCGTTCGTTGGTCGGGGTGTGGAAGCCGCTCCATGGCTCGGTGAGATTGGACGGCGCCTCTCTCGATCAATGGAACTCGGAACATCTCGGCGCCCATATCGGCTACATGCCGCAGGATGTGGAGTTGTTTGACGGCACGGTAGCAGACAACATTTCGAGGTTCCGAGGCAAGACGGATCCAAAAGGCGTCCTTGCGGCGGCAAGAGCCGCCTGCGTCG
>NZ_RZQA01000053.1:0-14171 GCF_004022915.1 Mesorhizobium sp. M7A.F.Ca.US.006.04.2.1 | reverse complement strand
CCAACAACTCGGCGTCAGGCGTCATCGACGCGCCGAGACTGTCGATTTCAGGTTTAGCGCTCGACGGCGCCGTCGGCCGCTATTTGTTCGCGCTGACAATTGTCACTGTGCTGACCTTCCTTGCCTACAGGCTGGTCTCGTCGCAGACCGGTCGCAACTTCATCGCCATCCGCGACAATGAAACCGCCGCCCGCATCATCGGCATTCCGGTGCTGAGGACCAAGCTGCTGGCCTTCGCCATCTCGTCCTTCGTCATCGGCGTCGCAGGCGTCATCTGGGCCTTCGCCTATCTGAGGACCGTCGAGCCGGACGGCTTCGATCTCGATCGGTCGTTCCAGATCCTGTTCATCATCATCATCGGCGGGCTGGCTTCGATCCGCGGCGCGTTTTTCGGCGCCGCCCTCATTGTGGTTTTCCCGCTCGCTCTGTCGCGCCTCGGCGGCTTCCTGCTCGGCGATCTCTTCGATTCGGGCGTGCTCGACATGAGCCAGCGCATCGTTCTGGGCGCGCTCATCATCCTGTTTCTGATCCTTGAACCCGACGGGCTGGTGGCGCTGTGGGACAGGGTCCGAAGACGGCTCCTGTTCGCCTGGCAGTCGACTTGAGCTGATGCATTGAAAATGAATCCCATCGGAAAATGAACAAGGGGCCGAACAAGACGGCCCATACCGGGAGTACCTCGACCATGACTTTCCTCAGCACAATCAAGGCGGCGGCGTTGTCCGCGGCGATGATCGTGTCGGTGGCCTTGCCCGCCGCGCACGCCGACGAACAATATTTCCCGCTGCAGAGCTATCGCGTCGGGCCTTACGCGGCCGGCGGCACCGGCTTCTTCGGCGGCTTCATCGACTATCTCAACCTCATCAACATCCGCGACGGCGGCGTCAACGGCGTCAAGCTGACCTGGGACGAATGCGAGACCCAGTACGAGGTCGAGCGCGGCGTCGAATGCTACGAGCGGCAGAAGAGCCATGCCGGCGCCGCCGCCTGGAACCCGCTCTCGGTCGGCATCGCCTATGCCATGATCGACCGCATCACCGCCGACAAGGTGCCGCTGATCACCGTCAACCACGGCCGCACCGATTCCACCGACGGGCGTGTCTTCCCCTACGTCTTCCCGCTGCTGCTCAATCCCTACAGCGAGACATCAGGCATCGTGAACTACATCGCCTCCAAGGAAGGCGGCATCGACAAGCTGAAGGGCAAGAAGATCGTCGTGCTCTATCACGGCTCGCCCTACGGCAAGGAGACCATCCCGATCTATGAGCTGCTGGCGCAGAAATACGGCTTCACCGTGCAGCAGATCGAGGTGCCGCATCCCGGCAACGAGCAGCAGTCGCAGTGGCTGACCATCCGCCGCGCCAAGCCGGATTTCGTCGTCCTGCGCGGCTGGGGTGTGATGAACCCGGTGGCGCTGAAGACGGCGGTCAAGGTCGGCTATCCCGTCGATCACATCGTCGGCAATGTCTGGTCGAATTCTGAAGAGGATGTCATCCCTGCCGGCGACGCCGCCAAGGGTTACACCGCCATCACCACGCAGGCTTCCGGCAACTCCTACCCGGTGGTTCAGGAGATCGTGAAGACGGTCTACGGCGCCGGCAAGGGTAACCTTGAAGACAAGGCGCGCATCGGCTCGGTCTACCACAATCTCGGCATCGTCAACGGCATCCTCAATGTCGAGGCGATCCGGGTCGCGCAGGAGAAGTTCGGCCACCGCACGCTGACCGGCGACGAGGTCCGCTGGGGCTTCGAGCATCTCAAGCTTGATCCGGCCAAGGTCGAGGCGCTCGGCGCCAAGGACCTGTTCCACTCGATCAATGTCAGCTGGGACAACCATGAAGGCGAAGGCTACGTGACCTTCCAGCAGTGGGACGGCAAGAAGTGGAACGTCGTCTCCGACTGGATCGCGCCGGACTGGGCGCTTCTGCGGCCAATCATCGAGAAGTCCGCCGAGGCCTACGCCGCCGAGAAGGGCATCAAGCTACGCACCTCCGACGATGCCAATGCTGTGACCACCAACTGATCAGTCAGTGCCGGGCGTCGCGGACCAAGTTTCCGTGGCGCCCGACCTGTTCGGTTTTCGAACCGCGAAAGAACAGCCTATGCCGAACGATGACGTCATTCTTGCTGTGGACACGGTCCATGCCACCTACAACCACGCCATCACGGCGCTGCATGGTGTCAGTTTCGAGCTCAGGCGCGGCCAGATACTGGCATTGCTCGGTGCCAATGGCGCTGGCAAGACCACGACGCTGAAGGCCGTCTCCAACCTGCTGCCGGTCGAACGCGGCCAGGTCAATGCCGGCACCATCCGCTATGACGGCTCGGATGTCTCGCGCCGCAAACCGGGCGATCTGGTGCGCGCCGGGCTGGTTCAGGTGCTGGAAGGCCGCCACTGCTTCAAAAGCCTCACCGTCGAGGAGAATCTGATCGCCGGCGGCATCGGCCGCAGCGGCAGCCGCGCCGAGATCAACGGGGATCTCGAACGGATCTACGGCTATTTCCCGAGGCTTCGGGAAAAACGCCGGACATTGTCCGGCCTGACCTCCGGCGGCGAACAGCAGATGACCGCCATCGGCAGGGCGCTGATGTCGCGGCCGCGGCTGCTCGTCCTGGACGAACCGTCGATGGGGCTCGCGCCAATCATCGTCCAGGACATCTTCCAGAGCTTGAAAAAACTCAACCGCGAGACTGGCCTATCCATCCTGGTCGCCGAGCAGAACTCCGCAGTGGCGCTGCGATATGCCGACCATGCCACGGTGCTGGAGAACGGCGTTTCCGTTCTCGCCGGCGCGGCCCCCGAGCTTCGCCAGCGCGAGGACATCAGGGCCTTCTATCTCGGTCAATCGAACCCCGGGCAACAGGCGTCACCCGCCACCAAGCCCGCCCATCTCCACGCCGTTGCCTGAATCGAAATCCCAAGGAGCAGTGAAATGACCGTTTCGACCGTCAAGACCGACAAGGCTTCCGCCGCCGTGCCGCCAGTCGCAAGGCCGACCGCCCCGGCGCACATCATCAAGGACGACGCCGAGGCGATTGCGGTTGCCCATGCGCTCGCCGCCGAATTCGTCAAGGACTCCTCCCGGCGCGACCGTGAACGGATCTGGCCGGTCGCCGAACTCGATGCCTTTTCGCAAAGCGGCCTGTGGTCGATCAATGTACCCAAGGCATTCGGTGGGCCGGAGGTGTCCTATGCGACGCTGGCGAAGGTGATCGAGATCATCTCGGCGGCGGATTCCTCGATCGGCCAGGTTGCGCAGAACCATCTCGGCGTCGTCGCTGCCATCCGCACCGTCTCCGACGCGGACCAGCAGAAGCTGCTGTTCGCCGAAGCGCTGAAGGGCACCCGGTTCGGCAACGCCTTTTCCGAGTTCGGCTCCAAGCGCGCCGCCGATTTTGAGACCCGCTTCACCGATGCCGGCGATCATGTGGTTGTCAACGGCCGGAAATTCTATTCGTCCGGCGCGCTGCTCGCCCATCTGGTGCCGATCGTGGCGCTCGATGACGAGGGCCGCGCCTGGTATGCGATCGCCGACCGCGGCGCACCCGGCCTGACCGTTATCGACGACTGGTCGAGCTTCGGCCAGCGCACGACCCTGTCCGGCACCGTCATCATCGACAACGTCAAGGTGCCGAAGACGCATCTGGTACCCGGCTACAAGGGCTACGACAAACCGACCGCCGACGGCGCCATCTTCCAGATCATCCAGGTGGCCGTGGACACCGGCATCGCCCAGGCGGCGATCGACGAGACGGTCGATTTCGTCAGGACCAAAAGCCGCGCCTGGATCGACAGCGGCGTCGACAACGCCTGGGACGATCCCTACACCATTCAGGCCATCGGCGACCTGACGCTGCGCCTGCACGCGGCGCAGGCGCTGCTCGAAAAGGCCGGTCATGCAATCGACCGGGCAGTGGCCGAGCCGACAGCCGAGACGGTGGCGCACGCCCAGATCGTCACTGCTGAAGCCAAGATCTTGTCGACAGAGATCGCCATCGCCGCCACCAACAAGCTGTTCGAACTGGCAGGGACCCGCTCAACCCTGGCCGAGCACAATCTCGACCGGCATTGGCGCAACGCCCGCACGCACACGCTGCACGATCCGGTGCGCTGGAAATACTCGATCCTCGGCAAATATTTCCTCAACGGCGAAAATCCGCCGCTGCACGCCTGGAGCTGATTTCCACCGGCGGGCTGGCGGCCCGCCACGTCAAACCTTCGACCATTCAAGAGGCCCACTGCCATGTCAAACCCAACAGTCGTCGGCTTTTCCGGCAACATCACCAGGCCGTCAAAGACGCGCGCCTTCGTCGATCTGGTCGCCAGGGACATCGCCGCCAGCCACGGCCTATCGGCGAGCACCTATGATATCGAGGATCTCGGGCCGTCGCTGGGAACGGCGAAATGGGCCCGCGATCTCGACGGCCAGGCGCACGCGATCCTGGAACAAATCCTCGCCGCCGACGTGTTTGTCGTGGGCTCGCCGACCTACAAGGGCAGCTATACCGGCCTGTTCAAGCATTTCTTCGATCTGATCGATCCGGCGGCATTGCGGGGAAAGCCCATCGTGCTGACGGCGACCGGCGGTGGCGAGCGCCATGCCTTGATCGTCGAGCATCAGCTGCGGCCGCTGTTCGGCTTCTTCGAGGCCTTTGCGCTGCCCACCGCCGTCTACGCCACCGACAAGGATTTCACCGACGGCGTGCTGCGCTCCGAGGCGATCCTTAAGCGTGCGGCGCAGGCGGTCGACGAGGTCGGCTTTGTGCTGGCCAATCGTTCGGCAGGCCGGATCGCCGCTGAATAGCCTGTCGTCAGCCAGATTGAACTGAACGAAATCCGTGAGGGCAGCGCCCCCGCTTACGCGCAATTTACGACCGACCGCTAAAACCGTTCCTGTCTGATTCGTCTGGGACAGGAACGTCATGAGCAAAGCCCTTACATCCTTCGCATTGGTCGCCGTGCTGACCGCCTTGCTCATGGCGTTGAGCCTGGCTGTCGCCAGGCACGGCTATCCCTATGGCGCGATCGGCGTCAGGCGCCTTGACGGCATTGCCGACGCCGGCGTGTTCATCCCGATTGCCGCCGTCTATTTCTTCAGCGCGATGCTGATGATGATCCTGCCGATCAGGGCGGCCGGCATTGTCCTGACCCATGCCGCAGACGCCCTTTTCTGGACCGTGATCGCACTGTTTGCGACCATCGTCGGCTGTCTGGTCGCCAGATGGGCGTTCGGGCAGGGCAGCGCCGTGTGGACATTGCTGAACTGGCGGTTCCTGTTTTCCCCGGCGATCGTCGGTTGTCACTTCGTCATGAACGAGCTGCGCCGCAACGTCCTGCTGCGCAGCCTGTTCTTCGTCGTCTTTGCCGCCGCGACGCTGGCCTGCCTGTTCTGGTCGTTCACACTCTGACCAGCCGTAACCGGCTACTTCGCTGATCCTGCGGCGATGTTGCCGGCGGCAATTTCCATCCATGTCCAGAGATAGGCGGCAAGACCGCGATCGACATGGATGCGCAGCTTGCCGTCACGGCGATAGACGACGGCGCTGATGCCTGCGAATGAGAGCGCTGCACTGGCGCTCGCTTGGCTGGGATCGAGCGTCGTTCCACGCGCGATGAAAGCGTCGAGCGCCGTGCCCTCGGCCTCGAACATTTGCAGCCCGGCGCTGATCGCCGTCACCGCGAACCCGTCTGCATGCCAGCCCGTCGCGATGGCGAGGACGCTGTTCGAGACGACGAGCAACCGGTCGCGCGCCAGCCGCGCCGCATAGCGGTCACCTTGTGCGGTGCCAAAGGCTCCGATTCCGTTCCCGTCGGCGCTCGAAGCCCGCGCCCACGCGTCGAGGTCGCCGCTGACCAGCAACTGGTTGAGGCCGCAGACCGCGCGTACCACAAGGCCGGGCACCTTGATCACCGCCGATTGCCAATCCGGTGCAACAGACCATTTTTCCGCGAGATCACGCATGCAGCCGGTCTCCTGCCGGGTCGAAGGCGCAAGGGGCGGTAATCGTCGCCTTGCTGATCTTGCCGAGATGCTGGATGTCGATCGTCTCGCCGTGCCGCGTCGCGCCGCGCTCTATCAGCCCAAGCGCAACCGGGCGGCCAAGCGTCGGGCTCTGGTAGCTCGAGGTGACAAAGCCCTGGCTGTGCAATCTGCCGTCGATCCGTTTGATGCCATGCGCGCCGGTCGGCAGCGGTGCTTCGCCTTGCGGCACTGCCAGCCCGACAAGCTGCATGCGATTGTCACGCGACGCCTCCTCGGTGAACAATGAGCGGCGGCCGACGAACTCGGTCTTGCGTTTGGCCCGCGGACCGTGGACGCCGAGATCATGCGGCAATGTGGTGCCGTCGGTGTCCTTGCCGATGACGATAAAACCCTTTTCGGCACGCAGGATCATCAGCGCCTCCAGGCCGATGACGACGGCGTCGAGCGCCTGGCCGGCCTCGCGCAGATGCGCCCATAGCGGCTCGGCGTGGTCGGCCCGGATCGAAATCTCGTAGCTCCTGTCGCCGGTGAAACTGACGCGGGCGATGCGGACTTCGTCGCCGGCATAAGTGCCATGACCGATCGCCATATGCGGCAGGTCGGCATCGTCGAGCGAGAGGCCAAGATGCAGCTTTTCCAGCAGCTTGCGGGCATTTGGCCCCGAAACGGTCAGTGTCGCCATGTCCGGTGTGGCGTTGTGGATGTAGACGGCGCCGCGGCCAAAACGGTCCTGGCGCCATTCCTCCAGCCGCGCATGGACGGCGGCGACATGCGAGGACGAGCACGACACGACGAAGCGATGCTCGTCCAGCCGCACCAGCACGCCGTCGTCGAAGACCACGCCGTTCTCAGACAGCATGAAGCCATAGCGGCAGCGGCCCGGTTTCAATGTTGACATGGTGTTGTAGTAGAGGAAATCGACGAACGCCGCCGCCTGCGGCCCGATCACCTCGATCTTGCCGAGCGTCGAACCATCGAACAGCGCGACCGACTGGCGCGCACGTCGCGCCTCGTCCGCGATCGAACGTTCCGCGTCCGCGTTGCCGCCATAATGAGCAGGCCGCAACCAGCCGCCATATTCCTGGAAGACAGCGCCGCTGGCGCGATGGACGTTTTCGAGCGGCAGCCGCCGTACCGGCGCCATCAACTCACCGACGCGCGCGCCGGCAAAGCTTGCCAGCGGCACCGGCGTGAACGGCGGCCGGTAGGTGGTGGTGCCGACCTCCGGCACCGTGCGGCCGGTAATCCCTGCCATCAGCGCCAGGCCGGGCACGTTGGAGGTCTTGCCCTGGTCGGTCGCCATGCCGAGCGTGGTGTAGCGCTTCAGATGTTCGACCGAGACGAAGTTTTCGCGTGCGGCCAGCTCGACGTCCTTCACCGTCACGTCGTTCTGGTAGTCGATCCAGATGCGGCCTTTCGAGCCCGGCATCGGCCAGGCCGGGAGAATGCCGTCCGTCGCCTCCGGCCCGGTGCTGCGTGGTGTTGCCGCGTTCTCCTTGCCGGCGAATGCCTTTTCCACGCCGGCAAACACCTCCGACAAGGAGACCGCGCCGGCTGCGGCGCCGACCACGGCGATACCGCCGACCGGTTCGCCCGGCAGGAAGGCCGCGCGCGCATCGCTCCAGGCGAGCTTGCCCTTGGCCTGGCCGAAGAGATGAATGGTCGGCGTCCAGCCGCCCGAGACCACAACGCAATCGGCATCGAACCTCGTGCCGTCGTCGAGCGTCACGCCGTCGACGCGCAGCTTGCCGCTGGCGGATGCGAGAGAACGCCCCTTGATCAGCCGGACATTGGCCGCCGCCGCAGGCGTGCCGTCACGCCGGATATCGACAAGCCTGACTTCGGCGCCGACCTCGGCAAGCGCCCCCGCCACCTCATAGGCGCTGTCATTGTTGGTGGCGACGATGATGCGGCGGCCGACCAGCACAGCGTGGCGCCGGAGATAGGCGAACGCCGCATCCGCCGACATGATGCCCGGCAGATCGTTGTTGGCGAAAGGCAGCGGCCGTTCGATGGCGCCGGTCGCCAGCACGATCTGGCGCGGCCTGACCCGCCACAGCGTATCCGGCCGGCCGTCGAGATGACGCTGGTTCAGCCCGACCAGATTGTGGTCGTAAATGCCGAAGGCGGTGGTCGAAGGCAGGATGAGGTGACCGCCAGCGGCAAGCTCGGCAATCGTCTCCTTGACCCATACGGCCGCCGGCTTGCCGTCGATCTCCGCGGCACGATGGCCGAGCGATCCGCCGGGACTCTGCTGGTCGTCGACCAGTGCGACGGTCAGGCCAGCACCGGACGCCAGCCCTGCCGCCGCCAGCCCGGCCGGTCCCGCGCCTACAACCAGCACATCGCAATGATGGTTGATCTGGTCGGCCTTGCCGGGCGAGGTCCAGTCGGCGTCGACTGTGCCCAATCCCGCCATGGCGCGGATGCGCGGCTCGAACCTGTGCCAGTCCGGCCACATGAAGGTCTTGTAGTAGAACGCCGCTGGAATGAAGCGCGCGAAACGGTCGAGGAAGGCGTTGCGGTCGGCCAGCGCGCTGGGCGTGGCGTTGACGCTTTTCGCCACCAGTCCGTCCCGCGCCGGCTCGGTCGTGGCGCGGGTGTTCGGCGTTGCCCGCGTGCCGCCGAGATCGACCAGCGCATTTGGCTCCTCGACGCCGGCGCCCCATATGCCGCGCGGCCGGTGGTATTTGAAGCTGCGGCCGACGACCGCGACGTCACCCGCCAGCAGCGCCGAGGCGATGGTGTCACCGGCAAAGCCTTGCACGATGGTTCCGTCGAAGCTGAAGCGGATCGGGCGCGAGCGGTCGATGGCGCTGCCGCCGGTGGCAAGACGTGAGGCGGTCACGCGACGTGCTCCCCGCCGAGTGCGGCCGAGGACAGCACCTTGTGGGTGACGGTGTCGCGCTCCATGACGAAGAACTCGCCGCAGTTCATGTGAACCCAGATTTCGCACGCCGTGCCTTTCGGATTGGTGCGCAGATAGAGGTAATCAGCCCAGCGATCGATCGGCACATCGGCGCCATCCGGCCGCGCATTTCCGGCATCGCCGCCATAGTGGAATTCGGTTTCGTCGCGCGGGCCGCAGAATGGGCAAGGGAAAAGCTGCATAAAATCCTCAATCTTCGTCTTTATGCATGTCGTTCTCCCAAAACCGCTGCGTACTTTTGGGCGACATGCATCAGTGTGCGATGCCGGAGCCGGCCGCTTCGTCGATCAGCCGCCCGCTGGCGAAGCGATCAAGGTCGAACGGACGGCTGATGTGGTTGTGTTCGCCAGTCGCCAGCAGGTTCGCCAGCAGCGTGCCGCCTGCGGGAATGGCCTTGAAGCCGCCCGTGCCCCAGCCGCAATTGAGGAACAGGCCGGGCAGCGGCGAGGGGCCGATGATCGGCGAGGAGTCCGGCACGACATCGACGATCCCAGCCCATTGCCGCATCAGCTTGAGCTGGCCGAAGATCGGGAACATCTCCAAAAGGCCGGCGATCACCCCCTCCAGCGTCGGCAGATTGCCGCGCTGCGCGTAGGAGGGGATGCGGTCGAGCCCGCCGCCGATGACGATCTCGCCCTTGTCCGACTGGCTGACATAGACGCCGCAGCCGGGCGACAGCACCACCGTGTCGAGGATCGGCTTGACCGGTTCGGACACGCAGGCCTGCAGCGCATAGGAATTGATCGGCAGGCGGAAGCCGGCCTTGGCCGCCAGCACCGAAGAATGCCCGGCCACCGCCATGCCGATACGCTCGGCACGGATCGCGCCACGCGAGGTCTGGACGCCACGGCAGCGGCCGCCCTCGATGATGAAATCGGTGATCTCGCAGTTCTGGATGATGTCGACGCCGAGTCGGCTTGCGGCCCGCGCATAGCCCCAGGCGACCGCATCATGGCGTGCCGTTCCGGCCCTGCCTTGCCAGATACCGCCGAACACCGGGAAGCGTGCGTCCGGTGAAAAATTGTAGATCGGCGCCACCCGGCGCACATCGTCAGGCGAAAACAGCTCCGCATCGATGCCGTTGATCTGCATGGCGTTGACGGTGCGGGCGCCGATCTCCATCTCGCCGGTCGAGTGGCAGAGATTGACCATGCCGCGTTGCGACAGCATGACGTTGTAGTTGAGCTCTTTCGACAATCCCTCATAGAGCCGGTGCGCCAGCCCGTAGAGCTCGATGCTCTCCGGATAATAGTAGTTGGAGCGCACCACGGTGGTGTTGCGGCCGGTGTTGCCGCCGCCGATCCAGCCTTTTTCCAGCACCGCTACGCTGGTGATGTTGTGGTTCTTGGCCAGGTAATAGGCCGTTGCCAGCCCATGGCCGCCGCCACCGATGACGATCGCATCATAGGACAGTTTCGGCTCGGGCGAGCGCCACGCCGGTTGCCAGCCGGTTTGGCCGGCCAGGCCCTCCTTGAACAGCGAAAAGGCGGAATAGCGTGTGGTCATGACGTGCCGGACAGGCCTGATTTTCGGAAAGAAACGTGGATCATCGCATGGTCTTCCGCACTGACGTCACCGGTTCGATCGGTCATGCCCGCATCGCCTTGCCCAGTGGATCGTATGGCGACGAGGCGATGACGCGCGCACCTCTTTCGACGCCGACGATGTGGGTTGTCAACTGCGTATCGATATCAGCCACCTCGCGCTCGACCAGCGCCATGGCGAGGCTCTTGCCGACCGTATGGCCGTAGCCGCCCGAGGTGACGAAGCCAGCAAGCTTGCCTCTATACCAGACCGGCTCGTAACCGCTGGCATCGGCGTCCACCGCGTCGATTTCGAGCGTCACCAGCGTGCGCCTCGATGAAGCCTTCGGCTCCTTCCGGGCCGCCTCGCGGCCGATGAAATCGCCCTTGTCGAAAGCGATCCAGCGGTCCATCCCGGTCTCATCGGGCGTATAGTCCTGCGTGAACTCGCGCGACCAGATACCAAAGCTCTTTTCGAGCCGCAGCGAATTGACCGCGCCGAAGCCGTATTCGGTGACGCCCAGATCGCTGCCTGCGGCAAGCAGCGCGCGGCGCAGGCCTGCGTGCTCATTGGCCTGGCAATGGATCTCGTAGCCGAGTTCGCCGATGACCGAGAGCCGCCCGACTTTGGCCCGCACCAGCCCGACATCCAATGTCTTGCAGGCTAGAAAGCCAAAGGCCTCGTGCGAAACGTCCTGATGTGTGAGGCGCTCAAGCAGCATTCGCGCATTGGGACCAGCCAGCGAGAAACCGACGACCGCGTCTGAAATGTCGCGGACGGTGACGCCGTCGCTCATATGCTGCTCGAACCAGCGCATATGCCACTGCCGCAGATAGTAGGATCCCATGATCCACCAGGAGCCATCGCCCCAGTTGAAGACGGTGAGGTCGCCCTTGAGCTTGCCGTTTTCGCCGAGCATAGCCGCGAGCTTGGCGCGACCCGGATTGGGCAGCGCACAGGCAAGCAGCCGGTCGAGCCAAGCTTCCGCCTGCGGCCCGGCGATTTCGTAGCGTGAGAAGGCAGTGATATCGAGCAGACCGACGCCCTCGCGCACCTTGCGGCACTCCTGTGCGACGATGTCGAAGGCGTTGGAGCGCTTCAGCGTCGGTGTCTCGACGAAGCCATGCGGCGCGAAATAGAGCGGCACTTCCATGCCCCATGAATTGCCCCAGCGCGCGCCGGCGGCATCCATCGCGTCATGCGCGCCGGCTGTCTTCAAGGGCCGCCCCGCCGGCAACTGCACGTTGGGATAGCTCATGACAAAGCGGCGCGAATAGAACTGCCCGGTGGTCTGCCTGATGTATTCGCGGTTGGAGGCGAAATCGCCATAGCGGGCGATGTCCATGCCGTAGACATCGGCTTCCGGCTCGCCATGGATCATCCATTCGGCAAGCGACTTGCCGACCCCGCCGCCTTGCAGGAAACCGGCCATGACGCCGCACGCCACCCAGTAGTTGGGAACCCCGCGCACCGGGCCGACCAGCGGATTGCCGTCCGGCGAGAAGGTGAAGGCGCCGTTCACCCAGCGCTTGATGCCGGCATTCTCCAGGCAGGGGTATCGGCTGAAGCCGAGGGCCAACTCGTCGGCGATGCGGTCGGTGTCTTCCTGGATCAGTTCAATGCCGTAATCCCACGGCGCCCCATCCATGTTCCAGTGCTTGTGGTTGATCTCGTAGATGCCGAGCAGCAGGCCTTTCTGTTCCTGGCGCATGTAGGTGAAGCCTTCGAGATCGACGATCAGCGGCAATTCCTTGTCCAGCGCCTGGATTTCGGGCAGCGCCTCGGTGACGAGATAATGGTGCTCCATCGGCGACACCGGCAGGTCGATGCCGGCCATCCGGCCGACCTGCTTGGCCCACAGCCCGCCGGCATTGACGACGTGTTCGGCAATCACCGTGCCCTTCTCGGTGACTACGTCCCAGCCGCCGTCCGCGCGGCGGTTGAGTGCCAGCACGCGGTTGTGCTCGATGATATCGGCGCCGCGCAGCCTGGCTGCCTTGGCATAGGCGTGCACGACGCCCGAGGGATCGATATGGCCTTCGCGCGCGGCATAGAGTCCACCCAGCATGCCGTCGGTGTTGAGGATCGGGCAGCGCTGCTTGATCTCATCGACTCCGACCAGGTGGACATCGTCGATGCCCATGGTCTGGAAGATGCGGTAGGAAGCCTTGAGCCATTCCCAGCGCTCCGGCGCCGAGGCGACCGAAATACCGCCGGTCATGTGCATGCCGATGCTCTGGCCCGATTCCTTCTCGACCTCGGAGAGCAGGTCGATCGTGTAGGCCTGCAGGGCGGCGATGTTGGGATCGGCGTTCAGCGCATGGAACCCGCCGGCCGCATGCCAACTCGACCCTGCGGTCAGCACCTCGCGTTCGATCAGCGCGACGTCGCTCCAGCCGAACTTCGCCAGGTGATAGAGCACCGAGGCTCCAACCACGCCGCCGCCGATGACGATCGCCCGATATTGGGATTTCATCCTGTCGCACTCCACCCAGCCAGTGTGGAGTACCCTATCGGTATTGTACATATGTGTCTAGAGGTTGGCGGGCAGCGGAATGAGCGCCCGTGACGCCGCTCTGCGCCGATACGGCAGAGGGCTCCTCTGCTGCTGTCGGCAGCAACCGTGCTTGCTATTGGGCCGATGCGCGAAGCGAAATCGTCAGGCCGCGGCGGCCGGGCCGTACTATCGGTTGCGCGAAAGCGTCTTCTCGACATAGCGCGAGAAGTCCTCGACATCCTCCGCCGGAGGCTCCTGGCCGGTGAAGCTGCGCAGATAACCGGCGACGTGAGGCAGGCGGCTGCTCATCGGCTCGTTGAGCTCAAGCGAGTAATAGCCGATCTGCATGAAATACAGCACGCGGGCCCGCACGAAGGCATCCTCCTCGTCGTAGCCGTGACGCATGAACATGTCGCGTATGGCGTTGACACGCTCCTCGTCGGCCTCGTCTAAGGCGCGCCTGATGGCGGGCGAGCGACGGGCCCAGGCCCTGATCGCGAAATCCAGCTGGGGGTCGAACAGCCTTTCGTCCACCCAGCATTCGAAAATGCTCATCACCCCGCGTATGACGGTGGCGGAAGGCCGCCTGGCGCGTTCCACGATGAATTTGGTATTCGTCTGCCGCCAGTAATCCAGCAACTGGTCGAGCAGATCCTGCCGGCTCTTGAAATACCAGTAGAAGCTGGAGCGCGACACATCGAGCTTCTGGCCAAGCGTCAGCACGCGGACGCGTTCGACTCCGTCAGAGATCAACGTTTCAAGCGCAAGCTTCAGCCAGTCTTCGCGAGTGGCCTTGATGTTGCCGGTGGCGCCGGCGCGCTGAATCGTCGTTTCGAGAGCTGCCATCGACACGACGCATGACATGCTGCCTCAGGCAAATCAAGGCTATGGACATAAGTGTACAGAATGAATCGGCCCAAGCCGATTGATGCACGATGGAGGTTGGCTGCATCGAGGCTCGATGGGGAATCGTCGTCGCCCGCCATCCGCGCGGCGCAGGCACGGGGATTTTTGTCGCGGCCGGCGGTTCACTGTTTGCTTTCCCGCGAGGCAATTGTCTGGCAAATACCAGTTCAGACAGATGCCCGCGCGGCCAACAAGCAGGAACACACGATATGACGCTGTTTCGAAAGAACCTCATCGATGGCGAGTGGGTCGGCGATGCCGGTTCGCGCAACATCAACCCCTCGGATACCGGCGACATCGTCGGCGATTATGCATCGGCGGGAGACGATAA
>NZ_RZQA01000539.1:0-4452 GCF_004022915.1 Mesorhizobium sp. M7A.F.Ca.US.006.04.2.1 | reverse complement strand
CTGCGGCTCTCCGGCCTGATCGCCGGTTCACGGCCGCGTGTCGGCGACTACAAGGATGCCGCCGATCTTGCCTCTTATGGCGTGACGGTCGTCGACCTGTCCAAGGTCAAGGGATCGGACAGCTTCAACCATACGAAGTTCGCCGACAATCCGACGCTGGTGAAGATGATCGGCCAGCGGCTGCGCGAGGATGACGGCTTTGCCAGCGACCGTGATGTCACCGACCGCATCAGCCTGCTTGGCCAATAGGTGCGGTCTCGCGGCCATGCCTGCCCGGCATCGCGGACGTATGGATTCACTTTGAACTGGACCGCGCCGGTCTCTGGCCTTATCGGAATAGCCAGCGACGTCACGCGTTTGACGTCCCCTTTGGCGGGAGCCTGCGTGTGACCGTGCGTTCGAAGAGCTACCTCGTCGTTGCATTGGCGCTCGCTGTCACCGGCTGCGCTGGCGGAAAAACGCACGACCTGCTCAACAGGACGACGGTCTCGGTGCCCGCATCCGACATCGCGGCCACGCATGAAATCTTCGTCGCCACCACCCGCCAGAGGGCAACAAAAGAGCCGCGACAGGTTTACGACGGCGATCGCTCGCTGACCACCAGCTTTGCCCGTGTCGACGTCACCGTTCCCAAAAGCCATCAGGTCGGCGCCATCGAGCGGGCCAAGGGATCGGCAAACAGCAATCCTGCCAAGGATTTTACCGCCAAGGACGTCACTTTCTATGAGGGCGCGCCCCAGTTCGCCAAAGCGGTCGGCGCCGACATTTCCATGCGCGGCGACCGTGCGCTGGTTTTCGTGCACGGCTTCAACAACGGTTTTGACGACGGCATCTACCGGCTGACGCAGATCGCCCACGACACCAAATATCCCGGCACCCCGGTCCTGTTCTCCTGGGCTTCGAGCGGCAAGACCACGGGTTACATCTACGACAAGGAAAGCGCCAACGCAGCGCGCGACGACCTCGAGGCGACGCTCAGGATGCTGGCCAAGACCAAGGTCAAGAGCATCGACATCATCGCCCATTCGATGGGAACCTGGGTGACCATGGAGGCGCTGCGCCAGCTTGCCATCACCGGCGACCGGGATCTCGGCGGCAAGCTCGGCTATGTCATCCTGGCCTCGCCCGACATCGATGTCGACGTCTTCAAGAAGCAGATGATCCGCTACGGCAAACCCGACAAGCCGTTCGCCATCCTGCTCTCTGCGGATGACCGGGCTCTCAAGCTCTCGTCCCTGATCTCGGGCGACAAGCCGCGCGTCGGCGACTACGGCAACGCTGCAGACCTCGCCAGCTATGGCGTGTCGGTGGTCGATCTTTCCCAGGCCAAGGGCGGCGACCGCCTCAACCACGCCAAATTCGCCGACAACCCGATGCTGGTGCAACTGCTCGGCGACCGGCTGCGGGCGCCGGCGGGCCTCGCCTCGGACGAACCCGACCCGACACAGCTCAACAATCTCGGCCAGGGCCTTGGCAAGGCCGTCGGCTCGGTCGCAGAGATCGTCATCACCACGCCGTTCAAGGTGCTGACCATCGCCACCGGCGGGTGAGCCAGCGGGCGGCATTGGCCCTAGGATTGTTGAGATTCGGGTCAGGCCGAGCCGAAAGTGGTGGTTTTCGAGAACCGGAGCGGAGCGTACTTAAGTACGTGAGCACCGGAAGCGCAGAAAATCGCTAGTTGCAGGCCGGCATGGCCTGAATATCAACAATCCTAGACGAACAGATCGACCTTCTGGAATGTCGTCACATCGATCAGGCCGACGTCGGAGATCCTGAGCTCCGGAATGACGACCAGCGCCAGCAGCGAGTGCTGCATGTAGGCGTTGTTCAGCGAACAGCCCATCTTGCGCATCGCCTCGGTGAGCTTCTCGGCCTTGGCCGCGACGATTTCCGCCCGTTCGTCCGACATCAGGCCTGCGATCGGCATTTCGACCAGCGCCAGTTCCTTGCCCTTGGAGAACAGCACGACGCCGCCACCGACCGCGCCCAGACGGTTTACCGCCAGCGCCATGTCCTGCTTGTTGGTGCCGACGCAGATGATGTGGTGGGCGTCATGCGCCACGCTGGACGCCATGGCGCAGTCGCCCATATAGCCGAAGCCCGAAACGAAGGCGTTGGTGACGCCGCCCGTGCCCCTGTGACGCTCGACCAGCGCGATCTGGCAGATGTCGTTGCGGCGGTCCATTGCGACCAGCCCGTCCTCGACCGGCAGATCGGCCTCCAGCGCGCGCGTCGGCGCCTGGTTCTCGATGACGCCGATGACACGCACCCGAACCTCGTTGGCGCCCTTGGGGGCGGCGATATCGAAGTCGTCGCCCTTCAACTTCTTGCCGAGCTTGACGGTGTTCTTCGCCGTCCGGGGGTAATCATAGGCCGGAATGTCGATTTCGAGCTTGCCGCCCTTGGCCACCCTGACGCCGCGTGCATAGACCTCGTCGATGGTCATTGCGGCGAGATCCGAGACGATCAGCAGGTCGGCCAGCCGGCCCGGCGCGATCGAGCCGATCTCGCGCTCCAGTTTGAAATGCTGGGCGGTGTTGAGCGTCGCCATCTGGATCGCCGTCACCGGCTTCAATCCCTGTTGGATGGCGTGGCGCACCACGCGGTCCATATGGCCCTCCTGGACCAGCGTGCCGGAATGGCTGTCGTCGGTGCACAGGATGAAGTTGCGCGGGTCGATTCCGCTCTCCGTCACCGCCTTGATCTGCGAGGCAACGTCGTACCAGGCCGAGCCCAGCCGCAGCATCGCCTTCATGCCCTGGCGCACGCGGGCGATGGCGTCCTCGGCGCGCGTGCCCTCATGATCGTCCTCGGGGCCGCCGGCGACGTAGCCGTGGAACGGCAGGCCGAGATCGCGCGAGGCATAGTGGCCGCCGACCGTCTTGCCTGCATGAACCGTCGCCGCGATCTCGCCCGACATCACCGGATCATTGGCGACGACGCCGGGAAAGTTCATCACTTCGCCCAGGCCGATAATGTTCTCCCAGGTCATCGCTTCCGCGACATCGGCGACCGTCAGCTCGGCGCCGGCATGTTCCAGCCCCGGCGCCGAAGGCACGCAGGACGGCATCTGCACATGCACGTTGATGGGCATGGCGACCGCTTCGTCATGCATCAGCCGCACGCCGGGCAGACCCAGAACATTGGCGATTTCATGCGGGTCGATGAACATCGAGGTAGTGCCGTGCGGAATGACGGCCCGGCAGAACTCGGTCACCGTCACCATGCCGCTCTCGACATGCATATGCGCGTCGCAGAGGCCGGGCACCAGATAACGCCCGCCGGCATCGACCACCTTGGTGCCCTGGCCGATTGCATGGCTGGCATTGGGCCCGCAATAGGCAAAGCGCCCGCCGGCAATGGCGATGTCGGTGCCGGCGATGATCTCGCCCGAATGAACGTTCACCCAGCGGCCGTTGCGCACGACCAGGTCAGCGGGTTTGCGCCCCACGGCGACATCGACCAGATGTGTCGCCATCTCGGTCCACGGTCTGGGTTTTGCGGGCGTTGCTTTCGTCATTGGCGATTCCTCGGTTGCCGCCAGTCTCGCAAATGTCGGCGGGCGCCGCCAGAGCCGTCGGTCCGACATACCGCGTCAGGGCGAGCTTGTTGACTAATCCGGCTGGAAGGCGATGCTGACCGCGAACCGAACCATATGAGGGAAGACATGACCCGTTTTTGGAAAGCGTTCGCCATCGTTATCTTGTTCGCAGCGTCGACCACTTCTGCCGTGGCCGAGGAGCGTTGGCAGACCTTGCCGGAACCAGCGGCCATGCCCAAACCCGATCAGAGCGGATACGCGCCGGTGAACGGCATCCAGATGTACTACGCCGTTTTCGGCGCGGGCGATCCGGTGCTGCTCATCCACGGCGGCCTCGGCCACGGCGACATCTGGGCCAGCCAGGTGGCCACGCTTTCCAAGACGCACAAGGTAATCGTCGCCGACAGCCGTGGCCACGGCCGCTCCACCCGCACCGAGCAGCCCTATGGCTACGACTTGATGGCATCGGACTATCTGGCGCTGCTCGACCACCTGAAGATCGACAAGACCGCGCTTGTCGGCTGGAGCGATGGCGGCATCATCGGTATCGACATCGCACTGCATCATCCGGAGCGGCTGACAAGGCTGTTCGCGCAAGCCGCCAACGTAACCACCGACGGCCTTGATCCGGGCGTGATGACCAACAAGACCTTTGCCGCCTACATCGACCGCTCCGGCCGCGACTACAAGAAGATGTCGAAAACACCGGACCAGTATGACGCCTTCGTGGCGCAGATGAGCCACATGTGGGAGAGCGAGCCGGCGTGGAGCAAGGAACAGCTTGCCCAGATAACCACGCCGACGGCGATCGTTGCCGGCGACCACGATGAGGCGATCAAGCGCGAACACACCGACTATATCGCCTCCGCCATCCCAGGTGCGAAGCTGATCGTCCTGCCCAACGCCAGTCA
>NZ_RZQA01000538.1:0-4452 GCF_004022915.1 Mesorhizobium sp. M7A.F.Ca.US.006.04.2.1 | reverse complement strand
TCGGCGGGGAAGGGCGCCACCTTCGGCCCGGACATGTCGACATGCAGCGACAGCGATTCGGAAGTCGCGGCCAGCCAGCCGTCGACATGGCGGATTTCCTGATAGGCCCGCAGCCGCTTATCGTCATGGTCGATGAGCTGGAAAGAGACCGTGACCTTGTGCTCGAGATGCAGTTCCTGCACGTAGCAGACATGGACTTCGGCGGTGTAGATGGTGAGGCGGCGATCCCTAGCATAGTTCGGTCCCATGCCCATTGCCTCGAAGGCGTCGTCCGAGCAGCGGTCGAACAGCACGTTGTAATAGGCCATGTTGAGATGGCCGTTGTAGTCGATCCAGTCCTTCTCGATGTCCATGGGTTTCGAGACGAAGGGAGTGGGGATGGGCATCGAAACTTCCTTGTTCTGGTGCTGGACAGAGCGTGGCTCCGGAGACTCTATTTGTTCTGACGCAATTTCGGACGGAAAACCGCTTCACACTTTTCCTGGAATTGCTTTACGCATCCATAGACGCATAACAAGCATGGACGCTGGTCCATTCGCGGAGGAATTCATGGCTCTGAGCGACCTCAACCCGGTCGAACGCAACGAGGAAGGCATCGCCGCGGTGCTCGGCATCCTCAAGCAGCAGCTCGGCGAGCGATTCCAGACCGGCCAGGCGATCCGCTCGCAGCATGCACATACCACCACCTACATTCCGACGCAGGCACCGGATGGCGTTGCGTTCCCCGAGACGACGGCCGAGGTGCAGGAGATCGTGCGCGCCTGTGCGGCGCACCGCGTGCCGGTGATCGCCTTCGGCGTCGGCTCCTCGCTGGAGGGTCACACCAACGCACCGGGCGGCGGCATATCGGTCGACACATCGCGCATGAACCGTATCCTGGCGGTCAATCCGCAGGATCTCGACTGCACGGTCGAACCCGGCGTCACCCGTGAGGATTTGAACCGGCATCTGCGCGACACCGGCCTGTTCTTTCCGATCGATCCCGGCGCCAATGCCTCGCTGGGCGGCATGGCCGCAACGCGGGCCTCCGGCACCAACGCGGTGCGCTACGGAACGATGCGCGAGAACGTGCTGTCGCTGACCGCCGTCATGGCCGACGGCGAAATGGTGACGACCGGCAAGCGGGCGAAAAAGAGCTCGGCCGGCTATGATCTGACGCGGCTGCTGGTCGGCTCGGAAGGCACGCTCGGCATCATCACGTCGCTGACCTTGAAGCTGCAGGGCATCCCGCAGGCGATCTCCGGCGGCGTCTGCCCGTTTCCGAGCGTCGAGGCGGCCTGCAACGCGGTTATCGCGACGATCCAGATGGGCATTCCGGTGGCGCGCATCGAACTGGTCAACGCGCTGCAGATGCGGGCGATGAAGAACTATTCGAAGCTCGATTATCCCGAAAGCCCGTGCCTGTTCGTCGAGTTTCATGGTAGCGATGCCGGCGTTGCCGAACAGGCCGAAACCTTCGGCATGATCGCGGAGGAAAATGGCGGCGGGCCGTTCCTGTGGACCAGCGTCGCCGAGGAGCGCACCAAACTGTGGAAGGCGAGGCACGACGCCTACTGGTCGTCGCTGACCCTGCGGCCCGGCGCCAAGGGGCTGTCGACCGATGTCTGCGTGCCGATCTCGCGCTTTGCCGAATGCGTCATGGAAACCGAGGCCGATATCGCCGAGATGGGCCTGATCGCGCCGATCGTCGGCCATGCCGGCGACGGCAATTTCCACGTGCTGGTGCTGATGGATGTGAACGATCCCAAGGAGATCGCGCTGTCGGAAAAGTTCGTCGCGCGGCTCAACATGCGAGCCATCGCCATGGACGGCACCTGCACCGGCGAGCACGGCATCGGCCAGGGCAAGATCGGCTTCCTGCGCCACGAGCTCGGCCACGGCGTCGACATCATGCGCACCATCAAGCAGGCGCTCGATCCGCTTGATATCATGAACCCGGGCAAGATCTTGCCGGGAAACTAACCGATTTTCCGACGCAAGGTTCGTAGGCGGCCAGTCTTGACCGCGCCACCATTCGGGCCGAGGCTTGGCCGGTAGCAGGGCCTGAAGCCAACAGGCGTGCCAGCGGAGGAGGATGCCATGGCGATTTCACGCAAGGAAGAAGCGCGCGCGCTGAGTGCCGACGAACACGATCTGGTGGAGAAGTCTCACCATCCGGCGGTGCAGGAGCTCTCCGACGCCGATCTTGCCGGCCTGGTCAAGCTGTTGCGGGAGCGGCGCGACAAGGCGCAGACCGAAGCACACCGCCGCCGGCGTGAGATCCGGGGCAAGGGCGCGGCGAAGGGCGCTACGCCTTCGAAGGCTGATGGCGGGTCGCAGCTCAAGCTTGCGGTGCTGGCCATGGCCATGCGGCGCCTGAATGGCGAGGCCGAGCGGCGCCGGCAACTGGCCGCCAGCGTTTCGCTGATCGAGAATGCGCGCAAGGCATTGGTGATGAAGCAAGGGGCGGCATCGGACGGCCCCGCCTTCAACTCGCGCACCGCGCGCAGGGGTATGCGGCCGGTGGCGAACCAGAGGGCGCCGGATCTGGTCCGGCCAATGGAACTCGGCCGGCAGCGCAGGGCGGCCAAGGTGGCACAGGCAAAGCGCGACGCACGCTGAATTCGCGGTGATCGCGGGCTGAAATCGTTGAGGACGCCTGCCTACCGTGCGGCAGGCTTCGCCTGTCCGCCCTCGACAAGCGTCTGCAGCATGGGGCGGGTTGGCGCGAAGAATGTCGTGCCGGTGTGCGGTGTGGAGAAATCGAGCAGGCGGTCGTAGGCGCCCGGCGGCTCGCCGATATACATGCGCTGCAGCATTTTTTCGGTGACCCAAAGATATCTGGAATAGCCGATGAAGTAGGTGCCGAACTCGTTCTGCCCCGGCCTGCCGAACGGCATGTTGTCGCGCAAAATATCGTACTCGTTGCCGGCGGCATCCTCGATGGTGGCCAGCGACTTGTGCGATTTGCGCGGCGCATCGTCATCGTCGATTTCGATGTTGTCGATCTTGGTGCGGCCGATGATCGCTTCCTGCTCGGGCGTCGGAATGCGCGCCCAGGCCTGCATGTCGTGGAGATATTTCTGGACGACGACATAGCTGCCGCCGGCGAAGTCGGCGTCTTCATCGCCGATGAGCGCAGAGGCGGGCAAGTCGAGGCCGGTCGGGTTGGCGGTCCCGTCGACGAAGCCGAGCAGGTCGCGCGCATCGAAATAGCGAAAGCCGGAAACCTCATCGATGACGCTTACGCCGTCACCGAGATTGTCGAGCAGGATGCGCTCGAACTCGAAGCACATGTCGGGTCGCTCGGAGCGGATGTGGAAGAGAAGATCGCCGGCGGTCGAAGGCGCCGAATGAACGGCACCCTTGATCGGCGCGAACGGTTTCAGTTCCAGCGGCCGCCGGTCTGGAGAGAGACGATCCCAGAGATCGCGGCCGATGCCGGCGATGCACGACAGCCGCCCGGAAAGGTCGCGGAATCCGACATTTTTGACGAGATCGTCGAGCCCGCCGAGCACGGAGGCAACCTTGGCGAGCGCGCTCTGCCCACTGGCGACGGTGACGACAAGAAAGACCGCCGAAAGCGACAGCGGAGCGTCGACACTTTGCGCATCGATCGGCACGCGATCCCAGTTCTTGCCCGACATCCGATTTCTCCGCTTCGCCGGGATTTGTTTCAGATCACCGGAGATCGCGCAACTGGATGAATTGCCTCTTTATCGACACGCGGATGCGGGTAGAGTGCGGCGGAAATTCAACCAACCTGTTCGGAGCTGATGCTCGCACGCCTGTTCGTGATCTTCGGTGGCCTGTTCGTGCTGGTGCTGTGTGCGGCGCTGGTGGTGCCGTATTTTATCGACTGGACCGGCTACCGCGCCGACTTCGAGCGCGAGGCGAGCGCCATTCTCGGCCGCAAGGTGACCGTGCAGGGCGACGCCACGGCAAGGCTGTTGCCGTTCCCTTCGGTGACCTTCTCGAATGTCGCCGTCGCCGGCGGCCCCAACGGCCAGCCGGCCATGACGGTCGAGACGTTTTCGATGGATGCGGAACTGGCGCCCTTCCTGCGCGGTGAAGTGCTGATCTTCGACATGCGGCTGGTGCGGCCGAAAGCGACCATCGATATCGCCAATGACGGCACTGTCGACTGGGCGATACGGCCGTCCTCGCCCTTCGACCCCAGCCAGATCTCGATCGAGAAGCTGACGGTGACGGAGGGTCAGATCGAAGTTCGCCATGCCGCTGGCGGGCGCAGCCATCTGTTTTCCGAGATCAATTCGACCGTCTCGGCCAAGTCGCTGGCCGGCCCATGGCGCATGGACGGCACGCTGCGGCTGGACGGGTTGCGCACCGCGGTCACCGCGTCCACCGGCAAGGCCGAAGGCTCAGGACAGATGCGGTTTCGGCTGAAGGCCGATCCGGACGCCTATCCGCTGGTCATCGAGACCGACGGCAATGCCGGCATCGTCAATGGGG
>NZ_RZQA01000537.1:0-4454 GCF_004022915.1 Mesorhizobium sp. M7A.F.Ca.US.006.04.2.1 | reverse complement strand
CCTGACTTTCGTGCCGATCAACTTCATCCACCCGGTGCGGGTGGTGCGGCTGCGGCGCATCAACCTTGGGATGACCCTGTTGTGGTGCGCTTTCGGCGCGCTTGCCCTGGCCCAAGCGGCGCTCGCCGCCTTCTACGATCAGATCGGCGTGCTGGGCGAGCAGGTCAGCACCTTCACCAAGATCGGCATCACCATCACCGGGCTTTATCTTGCCTGCATCGGTGGCATCATGCAGTTCTTTCCCAATCTCGGTGGCAAAAAGGCCTGATCGGCCACTCCCACAGGGAGCCTGGCCCCACAAGCCTAGCCCACAGGAAGCCTAGCAATGTCCAAAGCGATCCGCATTCATGCCAATGGCGGCCCGGAAGTTCTGACCTATGAGGACACTGATCCCGGCCAGCCGGGATCCGGGCAGATCCTGGTCCGGCACACCGCGATCGGCCTCAATTTCATCGATGTCTACCATCGCTCCGGTCTCTATCCGCCACCCGGCGGCTTCCCGCTCGTGCCAGGCAGCGAAGCCGCCGGCGTGGTGCTGGAGGTCGGCCATGGCGTCGACTGGCTGAATCCGGGCGATCGCATCGCCTATGCCGTGACGACGGGGGCTTACGCGCAAGAACGCGTCATCGATGCCAGCCGCGTGGTCAAGGTTCCGGATGGCATCAGCGACGAACAGGCCGCAGCGATGATGCTGAAGGGCATGACCGCGGAATATCTGCTGCGGCGGACGTTCAAGGTGAAGGCCGGCGACACGATCCTGTTCCATGCCGCTGCAGGCGGCGTCGGCCTGATCCTCGGCCAATGGGCAAAACATCTCGGCGCCACCGTCATCGGCACCGCCAGCTCGTCCGACAAGATCGAGCTCGCCAGGGCGCATGGTTTCGATCACGTCATCAACTACAAGGAACAAGATTTCGTCGCCGGCGTCGCCGCCATCACCGGCGGCAAAAAATGCGATGTCGTCTACGATTCGGTCGGCAACGACACGTTTCCGGCTTCGCTCGACTGCCTGCGGCCGCTCGGCATGTTCGTCAGCTTTGGCCAGTCCTCGGGACCTATACCGCCGTTCAGCATGTCGTTGCTGGCACAGAAGGGCTCGTTGTTCGCAACAAGGCCGACACTGTTCGTCTACAACGCAAAACGCGAGGACCTCGACGCTTCTGCTGCCGCCCTGTTCGAGGTCGTGCTCAGCGGCGCGGTCGAGATCCAGATCAACCAGCGCTACGCGCTGAAGGACGCCGGCAAGGCGCATTCCGACCTCGAGGGCCGCAGGACCACAGGGACGACCATTCTCATCCCTTAGTTCGTTCTGCCTTGCTATCCCTTGAATTTCCGCTGAAATTCTTGAAGCTCTTTCAAGACGTGTGCCGCTTTCCGATGAGAGCCGGCCGCGCCTACCATGCCTGCGGGAACACAGAACATGTCTGGCTAACCAGATGGGAGGCACTGTGAGTGCAAATCAGGACGGCACGAACCTGCTTGAGGTGCGTGGCCTCACCAAGATATTCGGCACGCTGACGGCGTGCGATCATATCGATCTCGACATCGCCAGGGGTGAGATCCACGCCTTGCTCGGCGAAAACGGCGCCGGCAAGTCGACGCTGGTCAAGATGCTGTTCGGCTCGCTGGAGCCCAATGCCGGCGAGATCTTCTGGAACGGTCAGGCCGTCAGGATTTCCAGCCCGGGCGTCGCGAAAAAGCTCGGCATCGGCATGGTGTTCCAGCATTTTTCGCTGTTCGAGGCGCTGACCGCGGCCGAAAACATCGCGCTGTCGCTGGATGACGGCTCACCGATCAGCAGCATCGCTGCGAAGGCGAGGGCGCTTTCCTTCAGTTATGGCCTGCCGCTCGACCCTGAATCGCTGGTCGGCGACCTGTCGGTGGGCGAGCGCCAGCGCATCGAAATCATCCGCTGCCTGCTGCAGACGCCGCAGCTCATCATCCTGGACGAACCGACCTCGGTGTTGACGCCGCAGGAAGCCGACAAGCTGTTCGAGACGCTGGAGCGCCTGCGCTCGGAAGGCAAATCCATCCTCTACATCTCGCACCGGCTCGAAGAGGTCAAACGCATCTGCGACCGCGCCACCGTGCTGCGCCACGGCAAGGTGGTCGGCCATTGCAATCCGCGTGAGGAAACAGCCTCTTCGCTGGCGCGAATGATGGTCGGCAACGAGGTGCAGGCCGTGGTGCGCGCGCCGGTCGAGGGCATCGACAAGGCGCAGCCGCTGCTCGAAATCCGCAATCTCAGCCGCCAACCGGCAACGCCGTTCTCGATCCCGCTCAGGGGCATCAACCTGAACGTCCGCGCCGGGGAGGTGATCGGCATCGCCGGCGTCGCCGGCAATGGTCAGGGCGAGTTCTTCGAATCCGTTTCAGGCGAAGTGCTGCAGCAGGATGCCGCCTCGGTGCGCATTCGCGGCAAGGATTCGGGAAGCCTCACCATCACCGGACGGCGCCTGCTGGGCGCTGCTTTCGTGCCGGAGGAGCGCCTCGGCCACGGTGCCGCACCGCGCATGAAGCTTTCCGAAAACCTGCTGCTGTCGCGCCATGCCACCGACGGCAAGGCGTTCGTCGGTTCCGGCGGAATGGTCAAGAGCGCCGCCATCCAGGCCGCGTCCCAACGCATCATCGAGGCGATGGACGTGCGCAAGAGCGCGCCGGATCCGGAGGCCGCGGCTCTTTCGGGCGGCAATCTGCAGAAATTCATCGTCGGCCGCGAACTCGACCGCCGGCCAAGCGTCATGGTGGTGAACCAGCCGACCTGGGGCGTCGATGCGGGCGCTGCCGCCCACATCCGCCAGGCCTTGATCGAGTTGTCGCGCAGCGGATCGGCGGTGCTGGTGATCAGCCAGGATCTCGACGAGCTGTTCGAGATCTCGGATGCGATCGCCGTCATGCACAATGGCGAGTTGTCGAAGCCGATACCGATCGCCGAGGCGACCTTCGAGAAGGTCGGCTTGCTGATGGGTGGCGCCGAACCCGGTCACGCCGAACACACGTTGGAGACGGCATGATGCGCCTCGAACTCGTCAAACGCCCGCAGCGTTCCATGCTGTTTTCGGCCCTGTCGCCGTTCATCGCCTTCGCGCTGACCATCATTGCCGGGGCCGTCATGTTCGCGCTGCTCGGCGTCAATCCGCTGACTGCGTTCAACATCTATTTCATCGAGCCGATCAGCCAAGTCTGGCAGTTGCATGAGCTGGCGATCAAGGCCGCGCCGCTCATCCTGATCGCCGTCGGCCTGTCGGTTTGCTACAAGGCCAACATCTGGAACATCGGCGCCGAAGGCCAGTTCATCCTCGGCGGCATCGTTGGCTCGATGCTTCCAGTACTGTTTCCGCAGTTCGAAGGCCCGCTGGTGCTGCCGTTGATGCTGTTGCTCGGCATGGTCGGAGGTGCGGCCTATGCGGCGATCCCGGCTCTGCTCAAGACGCGCTTCGGCACCAACGAGATCCTGACCAGCCTGATGCTGGTCTATGTCGCGCAACTCTTCCTCGACTGGCTGGTGCGCGGACCGTGGCGCGATCCGCAGGGCCATGGCTTCCCGCAGACCATCCAGTTCAACGATTCGGCCGTGTTGCCGGAACTGATGCCGGATGCCGGACGGGCAAACTGGGGTTTTGTCTTCGCGCTGGTCGCCGCGGTGCTGGTCTGGATCCTGATGAGCCGCATGCTGAAAGGTTTCGAGGTGCGCGTGCTGGGCTCGAGCCCGCGGGCAGGACGCTTCGCCGGCTTCGGCCTCAACCGGATGGTGTTCTTTGCCTTCCTGCTGTCGGGCGCGCTGGCGGGACTTGCCGGTATCTCGGAGGTCTCGGGCGCCATCGGTCAGCTGCAGCCCGTCATTTCGCCGGGCTACGGCTTCACCGCCATCATCGTGGCGTTCCTCGGCCGTCTCAACCCGCTTGGCATCGTTGCCGCCGGACTGGTGCTGGCACTGACCTATCTCGGCGGCGAAGCAGTGCAGAGCGCGCTCGGCATCTCCGACAAGGTGGCGCGGGTGTTCCAGGGCATGCTTTTGTTCTTCGTGCTCGGCTGCGACACGCTCATCCATTACCGCATACGCCTGGTCGGCCTGGCGCTGACCAAACCGGAAGGCGTGGCCAAACTCGAAGCCGCACCGAAGCTGAAGGAAGCCCGTTGATGGACATCACCGTAAACATCCTTCTGACCATCGCCACCGCGGCAACGCCGCTGCTGATCGCGGCAATCGGTGAGCTGGTGGTCGAGCGCTCCGGCGTACTCAATCTCGGCGTCGAAGGCATGATGATCATGGGCGCCGTCGGCGGCTTCGGCGCAACCTATCTCACCGGATCGCCCTGGATCGGCCTTTTGGCGGCCATTGCCATGGGCGCGGTGTTCTCGCTGCTGTTTGCCGTCATGACGCTGTCGCTGGCCACCAATCAGGTGGCGACCGGCCTGTCGCTGACGCTGCTCGGCCTTGGCCTGTCCGGCAT
>NZ_RZQA01000536.1:0-4463 GCF_004022915.1 Mesorhizobium sp. M7A.F.Ca.US.006.04.2.1 | reverse complement strand
TGGCGGCACCGACCACCGGCCACAAGCGGACCGACCATATCCGCACCATGCATCTGTGCGAGGTGGCGGCCGATTTCGCGCTCTCCGTCCTGAAACCGGGCGGGCATTTCCTCGCCAAGACCTTCCAGGGCGGCGCCGAAAACGAACTGCTCTCCATGCTCAAGAAGAACTTCCGCTCGGTCCATCACGTCAAGCCGCCGGCGTCGCGGGATGAATCGGTCGAGCTTTATCTCTTGGCCAAGGATTTCAAAGGGCGAGATCTTCCTTCTCCCCTGGGAGAAGGTGTCGCCGAAGGCGACGGATGAGCTCCAGGGAGCGCCAACGTTTCACTCCGCTGGAACACCCCTCATCCGTCTCGGCGCTTTCGCGCCGATCCACCTTCTCCCACAGGGGAGAAGGCAAGAGGAAACTACTTCCCCGCCGTGCTCGTTTCCAGCGTCTTGGGTGTGGTCAGGCGGCCGTGGCCGGAGATGGCGTTGCCGGCATCGGGCGCCAGCCGCATGAACGACAGCGACGCGGCGGCCGAAATCGCCGCGACGACGAAAAACGCGGTGTGGAAATCCGCCAGCGTCAGTGACCGGTCGTGCAGGCTTGTGGACACTTCCAGGATTCCGCCGGCCAGCGCCACGCCGAGCGCGACCGACAACTGCTGGAACACCGCCGTGATCGGTGTCGCCTTGCTGGTGTCTTCAGCCGAAACCTCGGCATAGGCGAGCGCATTGACGCCGGTGAAGAACATCGAGCGGATGAAGCCGCCGACGAGCAGCATGGCCAGCATCAAGAGATAGGGTGTGTCGGGTGTGAACAGGCCGTTGATGGCGATCGAGGCGGCGGCGACCAGAGAACCGACAACCAGGACGCGGCGGAAGCCGGCGACGCGGAAGATCAGCGCGGTGACAAACTTCATCCCGATGGCGCCGATCGCCGAGACGAAGGTGATCATGCCGGACTGGAACGGCGTCAGCCCAAAACCGATCTGGAACATCAGCGG
This sequence comes from Mesorhizobium sp. M7A.F.Ca.US.006.04.2.1, assembly GCF_004022915.1. Classification (NCBI taxonomy): domain Bacteria; kingdom Pseudomonadati; phylum Pseudomonadota; class Alphaproteobacteria; order Hyphomicrobiales; family Phyllobacteriaceae; genus Mesorhizobium; species Mesorhizobium sp. M7A.F.Ca.US.006.04.2.1. The sequence continues at coordinate 3,472 of NZ_RZQA01000536.1, read as the reverse complement.
CAGCAGGAACGGCACGGCACCAATGCCGATGCGGAACAGTCCGCCGCCAAGCACCGAGGAGCGGAACACCTGGTTGCGGAACAATTCGAGCGCCAGCAAGGGATTTTTGGCGCGCCGCGCGTGCAGCAGATAGAGCGCGCCCGACAGCAGGCCGACCGCTACGGTGATAAGGCCGGTGGCCGGCGGCAAATAGGGCAGGCTCACCACCGACAGGCCGAAAACCACGCCGGATGCCGCCAACCCGCTTAGCACGAAGCCGAGGAAGTCGAGCGGCGGCGTCTCCATCGATTCGGTCTCCGGCAGGAAACGCGTCGCCAGCCAGATGCCGATCAGGCCGATCGGCACATTGATCAGGAAGATCCAGTGCCAGGTGAAATAGGTGGTGATGAAGCCACCGACCGGCGGACCGACCAGCGGACCGACCAGCGCCGGAACGGTTAGCCAGGACATCGCCGCGACGAGTTCGCTTTTTGGTGTCGCGCGCACCAGCACCAGCCGCCCGACCGGTGTCATCATGGCGCCGCCAATGCCTTGCAGGAAGCGCGAGACCACAAAAGCCGGCAGCGAACCGGAGAGCGCGCAGGCGATCGAACCGACGATGAAGACGGCGATCGCGGCGCGAAAGATATTCTTGGCGCCGAAACGGTCGGCCATCCAGCCGCTGATCGGAATGAAGATCGCCAGCGAGACGAGATAGGCGGTCAGGGCCAGCTTGAGCGCGATCGGGCTGGTGTGGATGTCGACGGCGATCGCCGGCAGCGATGTCGCGATAACAGTCGAATCCATGTTTTCCATGAAAAGGGCGACCGCCAATATAAGCGGGATGGTGCGGTTCAACGAACGCGTCCAGACTTGAATGTTGCGTTGCCGGTTGCATGTCGGCCCTGAGGCGGGCGGTTACCATGCCTTCGCCGGGATGTCGCATTAATTTGCTGTCACTTTTGTGCGACCGGCAACCACAGGTGGCATCCCTTCGCCGGAAAGTCACCTTTCCGGGAGCGTGAAATCATCGGCTTTTCATCGGTGCTTGGACGTGGTACCAGCCAGCGCCAATCCTGAAAGGGAAGAAACGAGTCGGCGCTGTCCATTCCGGTCCAGCGCTTTTTTGTATTCCCCCACCGTTTTTATGTTCAAGGGACTGGCCATGGCAAAAATCATCGAAACGTCCACCGGCGCATTGGCGCTGACCTTTGACGACGTGCTGCTGCAGCCGGGTCATTCCGAGGTCATGCCTGGCGAAACCGATGTCCGCACCCGCATCGCCGGCGACATCGACCTGAATGTGCCGATCCTGTCGGCGGCGATGGACACCGTCACCGAGGCGCGGCTTGCCATAGCCATGGCCCAGGCCGGCGGCATTGGCGTCATCCACCGCAATTTCTCGCCGGCCGAACAGGCCGAGCAGGTGCGGCAGGTCAAGAAATTCGAATCCGGCATGGTGGTCAATCCCGTCACCATCGGCCCCGACGCGACGCTCGCCGACGCGCTGGGCCTGATGCGCAGCTATTCGATCTCGGGCATTCCGGTGGTCGAGAACGGCGGCAGCGGCGGCCACAAGATCGGCCGGCTGATCGGCATCCTGACCAATCGCGACGTGCGCTTTGCGTCCGATCCGGCGCAGAAGGTCCATGAACTGATGACCCGTGACAACCTGATCACGGTCAAGGAGAACGTCGACCAGGACGAGGCCAAGCGCCTCCTGCACCAGCACAGGATCGAAAAGTTGGTCGTCGTCGACAGGCAAGGCAATTGCGTCGGACTGATCACCGTCAAGGATATCGAGAAGTCGCAGCTCAATCCGCACGCCACCAAGGACGCACAGGGCCGCCTGCGCGCCGCCGCCGCCACCAGCGTCGGCGATGACGGTTTCGAGCGCGCCGAACGCCTCATCGATGCCGGCGTCGACCTTCTGGTGATCGACACCGCGCATGGCCACTCGCAGCGCGTGCTCGACGCCGTCACGCGGGCGAAAAAACTATCCAACTCCGTCCGCATCCTGGCTGGCAACGTCGCCACCGCCGCGGGCACGCAGGCGCTGATCGACGCCGGCGCCGACGCCGTCAAGGTCGGCATCGGCCCGGGTTCCATCTGCACCACCCGCATCGTTGCCGGCGTCGGCGTGCCGCAGCTCTCGGCCATCATGTCGGCGGTCGAGACGGCGCACAAATCCGGCGTCTCGGTGATCGCCGATGGCGGCATCAAATATTCCGGCGATCTGGCCAAGGCGTTGGCCGCAGGCGCCAGTGCGGCCATGATCGGCTCGCTGCTGGCCGGAACCGACGAAAGCCCGGGCGAGGTCTATCTGCATCAGGGCCGCTCCTTCAAGGCCTATCGCGGCATGGGCTCGGTCGGCGCCATGGCCCGCGGCTCCGCCGATCGCTACTTCCAGGCCGAGGTGCGCGACACGCTGAAACTGGTCCCGGAAGGCATCGAAGGGCAGGTTCCCTACAAAGGACCTGTGTCTGGTGTGCTGCACCAGCTTGCGGGCGGGCTGAAAGCCGCTATGGGTTATGTTGGTGGCCGCGACCTTGCCGATTTCCGCGAGCGCGCCACCTTTGTGCGCATATCCAATGCCGGACTTCGTGAAAGCCACGCCCATGACGTCACGATTACCCGCGAAAGCCCGAACTATCCCGGCGGAGCCTGACCAGTACGGGCTCGGGCGGAGCCTGACGGCAACGATCCTGCGGCTGCCGCGCCACGCAGGCGCACTCTGTTTCCTGTCGGCGGTGGTTTTCACCGCCATGACGGCTATGGAATTCCTCTACTTCCGCCAGTTGAGCGGCGGCTTGCCATCACTCGACATGCGTATTTTCGGTTTCACTCCGGACGAAGGCATGGCCTGGCTGACGGCACTCGGCCGGCGCGGCGGCGAGATCATTCTCGTCTGGCACTATCTGACCTTCGCTCTGTTGTTCCCGGCGCTGCTGTCTGTGACGCTGGTCAGCCTGATCCTGGCCACCGGCCGGCGATTGAAGGCTTTCCGCGTGCAGCCGGTGCAGCTGCAGTCGATCTTCGCGCTGGTCCTGGTGCTGCCCTACACGCTTGCCGACTACGCCCAGAACATCGCGGTAGCGCGGCTTCTGTCCGATTTCCTGTCGGCGAATCCGGACTCGCTGTCTTTGGCTTCGGCGCTCACCGTCACCAAATTCGCGCTTTTCGCCGTCCCGGTGATCGTCATTGCCGCCTTCTGGCTGGCAGGCCAGAAACGCCTGGCCTGATGCCGCGCGCAAAGCTTAGCCGGGTAGGGGAAACTTCGTGAACCAGACCACGATCTTCTGGCCTGTTCTGGCGCATGTGCTGCTGATCTACATCGTCTACTGCATCCTGGGTCGCCGCAGATACGGCGCAATCAGGTCAGGCGAGGCGAAGCCAGCTCAGTTCAAGGTGCGTTCGACCGAGCCGGCCTCCAGCGTCACCGTTGCCGCCAATCTCACCAACCAGTTCGAGCTGCCGGTGCTGTTCTATGTGC
>NZ_RZQA01000535.1:0-4471 GCF_004022915.1 Mesorhizobium sp. M7A.F.Ca.US.006.04.2.1 | reverse complement strand
CCGCCGGCGGCCGCCACTTCCAGCGCCCGCGTGGCGGTCTCCTGGCCCTTGATGTCGGCGAGGTCGGGCAAATCCGGCGCGGCGGCGTGGATGCCGGCCTCGGGGCGCGACAGCACCTGCGTGCCGCGAAAATGATTGGCGATGGCAATCAGGCTGCGCGGTGCCAGAATGTCGAAATCCTTTCCAGCCCAGGCCGCCTCAGGTCCGCAGGCGAACGGGCAGATCAGGCCTTTGCCCTCGGCATTGGCGGCGATCGCCGCCGGCAAGGCGCCGGCGACCGCGGCAATCGTGCCGTCGAGCGACAATTCTCCAAGTACGACATAGCCGGCCAGCATGTCGCCCGGAATGGCGCCAAGGGCAGCCATCAGGCCAAGCGCGATCGGCAGGTCGTAGTGACTGCCTTCCTTCGGCAGGTCGGCCGGCGCCAGATTGACCGTGACCTTCTTCGACGGCATCGACAGACCTGAAGCATGCAGTGCGGCCTGCACCCGCTCGCGGCTTTCGGCCACCGCCTTGTCGCCCAGGCCGACGATGTGCATGTTGACCTTGCCGGGCGCGATCATCACCTGCACGTCGACCGGCACGGCCTCGATGCCTTGGAAAGCGACCGTGCGAACCCGCGCCACCATTTCTTTGCCCCCAGGCCACAACCCACGCGATGGCCAAGAAATGGCCCCACGGGCAGACAATCACAAATCCTCGGTCAAATCAAGAACATTACGGGAACATGTGAGCGCGTGGGTTGCAGCCGAATTGAGCGCGGTTGCAAAAACGGAACATGGTTAAGACAAAATGAAAACGGCTTACCCGCGCTTGTCCTCGACCGCGTCCCAGAACAGGCTGGCGATGTCGGCGCCGCCGAAGCGTTTGACCTCGCGCACGCCGGTCGGCGAGGTGACATTGATCTCGGTCATGTAGTCACCGATGACGTCGATGCCGACCAGGATGAAGCCACGCTCCTTCAGCGACGGCCCGATGCGGGCGCAGATCTCGCGTTCGCGCGCCGTCAGCTCGGTCTTTTCGGCGCGGCCGCCGACATGCATATTGGAGCGGGAATCATGTTCGGCGGGCACCCGGTTGATGGCGCCGACCGGCTCGCCGTCGATCAGGATGATGCGCTTGTCGCCCTTGCGCACGTCCTTGAGATAGCGCTGCACGATATAGGGTTCGCGAAACATCTGGCCGAACATTTCCAGCAGCGAGGCCAGGTTGCGGTCGCCCTCCAGCAGATGGAAGATGCCGGCGCCGCCATTGCCGTAGAGCGGCTTGACGATGATGTCGCCGAACTCCTTGCGGAAGGCGGCAACTTCGAGTGGATCCTTGGTGATCAGCGTGTCCGGCATCAGGTCGGCAAATTCGGTGACGAAGATCTTTTCCGGGCTGTTGCGCACCCAGGCCGGGTCGTTGACCACGAGCGTCTTCGGGTGGATGCGCTCCAGGATGTGCGTGGTGGTGATGTAGTTCATGTCGAAGGGCGGATCCTGGCGCAGCAGGACGACGTCCATCTCCGACAGATCGGTGCGCACCTTCTCGCCCAGCGAATAGTGGCTGCCTTTCTCGTCGCGCACCTGCATCTCCTCAATGCGGGCAAACACCTTGCCGTCGCGCAACGACAGCCGACCCGGCGTGTAGTGGAACAGCTCATGGCCACGCCGCTGCGCTTCCAGCGACAGCGCGAACGAGGTGTCGCCGGCGATCGACACGGTGGAGATGTGGTCCATCTGGACGGCGATTTTCAGCTTCATGGCGGGTCTCCGGCGGCTCGGATGGACGACTGTCCTGCCTGTACAGGCTCACTGCCCGTCTGCCAATCGCGACCTTTTGAAGATTGGCATCAGCAAGTCGCAAGCTCGGCCCTGCCGGTCATTCCGTGACAGGAGCCAGGCTGCGCGTCCTCGTTGTTCCTTGAGCCCGAATGCACACCTCACATCGATCCTTCGAAACAGGTCGCGGTTGCCCATGGAAAATCGATTTCGCGATACGTTTCCTAAAGGGTTTGCTGCCAGTCTGAAAATAAATTCCGAAGTCACAAAACAGGGACACCGATGCAAACTTCGTTTGGCACCGGTCAGGCAAACAGGGAGAGCACGGATCTGGCATTCACCGATCCGTTGACCGGGCTTGGCAACCATCGCCGCTTCTTCGACAAGGTCGATCGGCTGATCGCCGACCGAGCCGACGATCCCGCGCCCTTTACCGTCGGGATTCTCGACCTCGACGGCTTCAAGCCGATCAACGATCTGTTCGGCCACAAGGCCGGCGACGACATCCTGATCCAGGTCGCGATGCGGCTGCGCGCCTCTATGGACGGCTATTCCACGGTCTGCCGCATCGGCGCCGACGAATTCGCTTTTCTCTATCCGATGGTATTCAGCGAGGACGCTGCGGCCGAAAAGTCGCGCATGCTGATCGAGATCCTGTCGGCGCCCTACGATGTCGGCGAACGCACCGCCAGGCTTTCGGCCTCGGTCGGCTGCTCGTTGTTCTATTCGGGCGACGAGACCACGGAAATCCTCATCAACAAGGCAGAGACGGCACTCTACCACGCCAAGCGTTCCGGCCGTGGCCGCGTCGTCGTCTACACCCGTGAGATGGAAGAAGCGGCCAAGCGCGTCACCCGCATCGAACAGGCGCTGCGCCGGGCTGTCTCGGCCGGCGAGGTGGAGCCGCATTTCCAACCCATCGTCGATCTCGCCACGCGCCGCACCATCGGCTTCGAGACGCTGGCGCGCTGGACCGACCGCGACCTGGGTTCCGTGCCGCCGACCGTCTTCATTCCCATCGCCGAGGAGCGCGGCATCATCGGCCCGTTGTCGCAGCTGGTGCTGCGCAAGGCGACGGAGGCCGCCAGAAGCTGGCCAAAGGACCTGTTCCTGTCGTTCAACCTGTCACCCTCGCAGCTCGTCGACCAGAACACCGGCCTGCACATACTGGCGATCCTCGACCGCACCGGCTTCGATCCGCGCCGGCTGGAGATCGAGATCACCGAGACCGGCCTGATGAACGACCCGGCCTCGGCCGCTCAGATCGTCGAGGATCTGCGCCGCGTCGGCATCCGCGTCTCGCTCGACGATTTCGGCACCGGCCAATCCTCGCTCGGCCGCTTGCGCGAATTCCATTTCGACAAGCTCAAGATCGACCGCGCCTTCGTCTCCTCCATTCTCGACGACAGGCCGTCGGAACACATCATCCGCGCCATTCTGGCCATGTGCGAAGGGCTCGGCATGGACGTCGTCGCCGAAGGAATCGAGCAGGAAGCGCAGGCCGATCGCCTGGTCCAGTTTGGCTGCGCCGGCGGACAGGGCTATCTGTTCGGCAAGCCGGTCGATGCCGACGCCACGCTCGGCTATCTCCGCGATTCCTTCCGCGGCGCCCTGCGCGCCAAGGCGATCTGACCGGCGGTCCTCCGCAATCCCCAACCCCGACGGTGCTGCCGTGCGCATCCGGTGCGGCGCATTGTCGTTTTGTCTGACATAAGCCCTGAAATTCGGCGGTTCGCCCTTGCCCGCGCGCCTTGCGTGGCTAGGATGCGCGCCGATCACGCTACGGCGCCGCGCGTCTTTCAAGACGCGCAAAGGACGCTGTAGCATTTAACATTTGCGCATGATCCCTTTCCGAAAATCGATCCGATTTTCGGGGTCATGCGCTGGGAGACAACAACGATGATGCCATCGGCGCATTTTGCCGACCTCGAAGGAGCCTCGGTGCTGATCACCGGCGGCGGCTCCGGAATTGGCGCGGCACTGACCGAGGGTTTTGTGCGCCAGGGCGCCAATGTCGCCTTCATCGACATCGCCGACGGCCCAAGCACAGCTCTTGCCGACCGCATCGAGAAAGAATTCGGCCGCCGGCCGCTCTATCTCAAGACCGATTTGCGCGATGTCGAGGCCCTGCGGGCGTCCGCCGCGAAGGCTGCCGAGGCGCATGGCGATGTCACCGTGCTGGTCAACAATGCGGCCTGGGACGAACGCCACGCCGTCGAAGACGTGACGGTCGAGTTCTGGGACAACAACCAAGCCATTAATCTGAGGCCGCATTTCTTCACCGCGCAAGCGGTGGCGCCGGGCATGAAGCGGGCCGGCGGCGGCTCGATCATCAACTTCACCTCGACGTCCTATCTGATCAACCACCCCGACATGCCGTCCTACACGGCCGCCAAGGCCGGTATCCTCGGTCTGACCAAGGGGCTGGCCGGCAAGCTCGGTGTGGACGGCATCCGCGTCAACGCCATCGCGCCCGGCTGGGTGATCACCGAGCGGCAGAAGGAGCTCTGGGTGACCGAACAGGGGCTTGCCGCCCATGTCGCCAAGCAGTGCATAAAACAGGTGATGCAGCCCGACGACATCGTCGGCACGGTGCTGTTCCTGGCCTCGGACGCTTCGCGCATGCTGACGGCGCAGATGCTGATCGTCGATGGAGGTTTCCTGTGAGCCAAGCCGTCATCGCCGCGGCGTTCGGCAAGCATCTTGCC
>NZ_RZQA01000534.1:0-4482 GCF_004022915.1 Mesorhizobium sp. M7A.F.Ca.US.006.04.2.1 | reverse complement strand
ATCCTGCAGGACAGGGGCGGCGATCGGCGCGTCGGTGGCGATGAAGGAGAGCATCGTCGCCATGTCGGGCGCGATCATGCCGGCGCCCTTGGAAATGCCGTTGATGGTGACATCGGTGTCGCCGAGCTTGACGGTCGCGGTCGCCACTTTCGGATAGGTATCCGTGGTCATGATCGCCTTTGCCGCTTCGGTCCACAGCTCGGGCTTGCCCTTGCTGACCAGCCCCGCGAGCAGATGGCTGAATTTGCTGGTGTCGAGCGGCTCGCCGATGACGCCGGTCGAGGCCATGAAAACCTCCGCTGCCGTGCAGCCGGCCGCCTTCGCCGCCGCCTCGCCGGTCAGTGCGGTCGACTCGCGGCCCTTCTTGCCGGTGAAGGCGTTGGCGTTGCCGGAATTGACGACCAGCACCCGCGCCTTGCCCGCGCCGAGATTCTGCCGGCAGAAATCGACCGGCGCCGAGGGGCATTTCGATTTCGTGAACACGCCGGCGACCGCAGTGCCTTCATCGAAGACCATGGTCAAAAGATCGGTGCGGCCCTTGTACTTTATCCCTGCCTCGGCGGTGGCGATGCGCACCCCCTCGATTTCTGGCATTTTCGGGTATTTCTTCGGCGCAAGCGGCGAAATCGTCGTGGACATGGAGGCCTCGGGCGGGAAAAATCGCAAGGGAAGGCCGGTTTGCCCGATAGACCGCGCCGGCGCAAGGGCGTTTTCGTCGCTCTTGTCCGGGAGCTCGAACTCGCCCCTGGGAGCAGGGCTCCGAGACGTCGCAAGCCATGCAGTAGACATCGTCCGACGGCCGGTCCGGCGGTGTCAGCCAGTTTGCGCCGGCCGCGTTCATGTTAGTAGGAATTTATTCTTGACAGGGTGAGAGCAGCTATGCTACATTTTCGTCCATGGTGCTGATTTGCGCCAGTGACCCGCCTCCGGCGGGTTTTGCTTTTGGGGGCTCACCAACCGAGACGCCGGTAAGATTCCAGAAAAACGACCAACCCCTGCCCCGACCTTGCCAGCCTCCAGAAGCTTCAAAACGCGCCGTTTCGTTTGAGCGTCGGGTCACCTATATTGCCGGCGAAGTGTTTGGCGAGGACGACAGAGATGGCCGAGGACGCCGATCCGGCGCGCAGATCGATCGGTGCGCGGCGCAATCCCGACAGCGCCGAGGCCATTCTCCAAGCCGCCGAGACCGTGCTGGTCGAAGCCGGTTATGCCGGTTTCTCGATCGAGGCGGTGGCGCGGCGGGCCCGCGCCGGCAAACCCACCATCTATCGCTGGTGGCCGAGCAAGGCGGCGTTGCTGCTTGAGGTCTACCAGCGCCAGAAGCGCGTCGATGTTCCCGATACCGGGGTGTTGGAGGAGGATCTCGTCGGCTTCCTGAAGAACCTGTTCGCCCACTGGCGCGAGACATCGTCGGGAAGCGTGTTCCGGTCGCTGATCGCCGAGGCACAGTCGGACGAGACCGCGGCCGCGGCCCTTGCCGACTACTCACTGGGCCGACGGTCCCATACCGCCCAGATCATCGAACGCGCCAAGGCAAGGGGCGAAATCCCGGCCGAAATCGATTCAGCTGTTGTCGCCGACCTGATCGCCTCCTTCGCCTGGAGACATCTGCTGACCAACCGGCTCGACGAGGACGAAGCGACCATCGACAAGGCCGTCAACTACGTGATGCGAGGCATAGCGGCGCCTGCCTCGTAAAGACGGCAATGAATGAAAAAGGGCGCGGCAACCCCTGGCTGCCGCGCCCCTTTTCAAAAAAGCTGCCAGTCTTACTTGGCGCTTTCCAGCGTATCGACCGCCTTCTTCAGGTTGGCGTCGGGGATCTCGACCTTGGCGCCGGCGCGCAGCGACTTGACCAGCGCGAAATACTTGTCGCGGATGACCGCCTGCTTGGCCTGGTCCTTGACGTCGTCGAAGGCCGGCGGCTGCTTGGTGCGCTTGTCCTCGAGCTTGATGACATGCCAGCCGAACTGCGTTTGCACCGGCTGCTCGGTGTATTTGCCGACCTCGAGCGCGGAGGCCGCCTTGTCGAACTCCGGCACCATCTGGCCAGGTCCGAACCAGCCGAGATCGCCGCCGCTGGTCTTGCCTGACGGATCGCTGGTGTGTTCGTTGGCGAGCTTCTGGAAGTCGGCGCCGCCGTCGAGCTGCTTGATGATCGCCTCGGCCTCTTCCTTCGTCTTCACGAGGATGTGACGGGCATGCAGCTCGTTGGTGGGCGGCGTGTTGGCGATTTCCTGGTCGTAGCGGGCGCGGACCTCGGCGTCGGTGACCTTGTCGACGACACCCTTCTCGACCATCTCGCCGTGCAGCGCGCGCTGCTGCAGGAAGGCCATGCGGCGCTGGAAGTCGGGATCCTTGTCGAGCCCTGTGGTGACCGCCTGGGCGGCCATGACGCGGATCTCGATGGCAGCCGAAAGGGCGGCGGCACGGCGCTGCTCGGGCGGCAATTGTGCAAACTGCTGCGACAATTCCCCTTCGGCAAGCACCAGATCTGCTTCGGTCAGGGGCTGACCGTTGACCGTGGCGATAACCTTATTGGGATCGACCGGTGCCGCGGCTGGCGCTGCTGCATCCGCCGGAGCGGGAGCGGTTTGCTGCGCCGTCACAGGCGAGAGCGAAAGGGCCGACAGGCCGACGGCCAAGCCAAGGCTGGCGAGCGACGCGCGGCGAAACAACAGGGACATAGGGGGACTCCGGTGGGGATTGTTAAGAGGGGTGCTTCCAGATCGGCCAGATTGTGGCGGAATTTGGCGCAGCCAGCAGGGCCAGCGCGGCGTTGACATCAGTTGAGCCCCCTCTTATCTGTCCAACGACTTTGCGTCCAGAACCGTTTTCCGGGCGCTTTTTGTGTTTGTCCACGTTCACGTGGAATTGATGGGGCCGCCCGGCGCTCATCTCAAGATTGAGAATTCTATCGAAAGGACCATTGGATGGTCAGTCTCGGCGGTCTCGCCCGTAAGGTTTTCGGTTCCTCCAACGACCGTCGGGTCAAATCGACCCGGCCCCGTGTCGAGGCGATCAACGCCATGGAAAACGAGATGCGGGCGCTTTCCGATGAGGAATTGGTCGGCCGCACCGCGAAATTCCGCCAGGACATCGCCAACGGCGCCACGCTCGACGATCTGTTGGTGCCGGCCTTCGCCACCGCCCGCGAGGCCGCGCGCCGCGTGCTCGGCATGCGCCCCTTCGATGTCCAGCTGATCGGCGGCATGGTGCTGCACAATGGCGGCATTGCCGAGATGCGCACTGGCGAGGGCAAGACCCTGGTCGCGACGCTGCCGGTCTACCTCAACGCGCTTGCCGGCAAGGGCGTCCACGTCGTCACCGTCAACGACTATCTGGCCACCCGCGACTCCGAATGGATGGGCCGCGTCTACAAATTCCTCGGCCTCTCGGTCGGCGTCATCGTCCACGGCCTGTCCGACGAGGAGCGCAGCGCCGCCTACGCCGCCGATGTCACCTACGCCACCAACAACGAGCTCGGCTTCGACTATCTGCGCGACAACATGAAATACGAGCGCGCCCAGATGGTGCAGCGCGGTCACAATTACGCGATCGTCGACGAAGTCGATTCCATCCTGGTCGACGAGGCACGCACGCCGTTGATCATTTCCGGTCCGCTCGAGGACCGTTCGGAAATGTACAACACCATCGACACCTTCATCATCCAGCTGCAGCCGCAGGATTATGAGATCGACGAGAAGCAGAAGACCTCGATCTTCACCGAGGAAGGCACCGAGAAGCTCGAGAACCTTTTGCGCGACGCCGGCCTGCTCAAGGGCGAGTCGCTCTACGACGTCGAGAACGTCGCCATCGTCCACCACGTCAACAACGCGCTGAAGGCGCACCGGCTGTTCCAGAAGGACAAGGACTATATCGTCCGCAACGGCGAGATCGTCATCATCGACGAGTTCACCGGCCGCATGATGCCGGGCCGCCGCTATTCGGAAGGCCTGCACCAGGCGCTCGAAGCCAAGGAGCATGTGGCGATCCAGCCGGAGAACCAGACGCTCGCCTCCGTCACCTTCCAGAACTATTTCCGCCTCTACAAGAAGCTGTCCGGCATGACCGGCACGGCGCTGACCGAGGCCGAGGAATTCGGCAACATCTACGGCCTCGAAGTCACCGAGATCCCGACCAATCTGCCGGTGATCCGCATCGACGAGGACGACGAGGTCTACCGGACGGTCGAGGAGAAATACAAGGCGATCGTCAGGGAGATCCGCGAAGCCAGCGCCAAGGGCCAGCCGACGCTGGTCGGCACCACCTCCATCGAAAAGTCCGAGCAGCTGGCCGAGCGCCTGCGCAAGGAAGGTTTTACCGATTTCGAAGTGCTGAACGCCCGCCATCACGAGCGCGAGGCGGCGATCGTCGCCCAGGCCGGCAAGCCCGGCGCCATCACCATCGCCACCAACATGGCCGGCCGCGGCACCGACATCAAGCTCGGCGGCAATGCCGAGATGCGGATCGAGGAAGAGC
>NZ_RZQA01000533.1:0-4491 GCF_004022915.1 Mesorhizobium sp. M7A.F.Ca.US.006.04.2.1 | reverse complement strand
GCCCTCGACCTTGCAGCGTACGATCAGCAGATAAAGTTGCCGTAGCGCATCGCGGGCATAGTGGCTTTCCAGATTGTCCTCTGGCCGGAACAAGCCCTGGCCGCCGGTCTGGCGCTGGCCGCGCGTGATTGCGCCCAGCGTATCGAGCCTCCGCGCGATCGTCGAGAGGAAGCGCTTTTCCGCTTTTACATTGGTCGAGATCGGCCGGAAGAGCGGCGGATGCGCTTGATTGGTGCGACGCGTGCGTCCCAGGCCCTGAATGGCGGTGTCGGCCTTCCAGCCGGCTTCGAGCAGATAATGCACACGCAGCCGCGTGTTGCGGGCCGACAGGTCGGCGTGGTAGCTCCTCCCCGTTCCGCCCGCGTCCGAAAAAACCAGAACGCGCTTCTGGTCATCCATGAAGGCCTGCGTCTCGGCGAGGTTGGCTGACCCGGTACGGTTTTCAACGACAAGGCGCTCGCCCTTGCGGACAATGCGGCGCAAGCGACCGGTGACCTCGGCCACGATGTCCACCCCGAAATGCTGGATGATCTGGTCGAGCGCGCCGGGGACAGGCGTCAAGCTGGCGAGTTTGGCGATCAGCTCGTCGCGCCGGGCGACCGCCTCCCGGCTCTCGACGGGCCGGCCTTCGCGGTAGACCGGGCGCGACGATAGACAGCCTTCGGAGTCGGTGAAGGGCTCGTAGAGCTGCACCGGGAAGGAATGGGCGAGATAGTCGAGGACGTATTCGCGCGGCGTGATGTCGACGCGAACATCGTTCCATTCCTCGGTAGGCAGCTCGGCCAGCCGCCGTTCCATGAGCGCCTCTCCCGTCGAGACGATCTGGACAACGGCCGCATGGCCCTCCTCCAGATCCCGGGTGATGGACCGGATCAGGGTCGGCGTCTTCATGCTGGTCAACAGATGACCGAAGAAGCGCTGCTTGGCGCTTTCAAAGGCGCTGCGCGCGGCCGACTTGGCCTGGGCATTGAGCGTGCCGGTGCTGCCAGTGATGTTGGCCGCCTGCATCGCCGCATCGAGATTGTTATGGATGATGCCGAAGGCGCCGGCATAAGCATCATAGATGCGGATCTGTTCCGGCGTCAGCTCATGCTCGATCAGTTCGTATTCGACGCCGTTGAAAGAGAGCGAGCGGGCCGTATAGAGGCCGAGTGCCCTGAGGTCGCGTGCCAGCACTTCCATCGCCGCCACGCCGCCGGCCTCGATCGCCTCGACGAACTCGGCGCGGCTTGAGAATGGAAAATGCTCGCCGCCCCAGAGGCCGAGCCGCTGCGCATAGGCGAGATTGTGCACTGTGGTGGCGCCAGTCGCCGACACATAGACGATGCGGGCATTCGGCAGGGCGTGCTGTAGCCTCAGGCCGGCACGGCCTTGCTGGGAGGGAGCGACGTCGCCGCGTTCGCCCTTGCCGCCACCGGCGTTTTGCATGGCGTGCGCCTCGTCGAAAATGATGACCCCGTCGAAATTCGGACCCAACCATTCGACGATTTGTTTGACCCGCGAAACCTTCTCGCCGCGAGCGTCGGAGCGCAGCGTGGCATAGGTGGTGAACAGGATGCCTTCCGCCAGCGCAATAGCGCCGTGATGGCCACATGCTGGTTCTCGGCTACGGCATTGCGCAGCGCCAAGGTGCGTTGGGCGGTGAGTTCGATCACCAGGCGCTCGGGCAGCGACTTGATGGTGTCGCCCTCATTCTCCTCGGGCTCGGAGGCCTGCGCGCCGATGGTGATGGTTGCGCGGCGAACGGAAAGATCGTCGCTGCCATCCTCGCTCCCGGTCACATCGCAGGGCTCGGCGGAGTCGCCTTCGACCGTCTCACGTGTCTCGTCCTCAGGGCGCACATAGCCCCGATCGACGACGAGATCGCCATTACGATCGATGTTGATGAACACGCCGGCGCGAGCGATCTCGGCCGCATCGTAGTTCATCGGCCGGCTCTCGAAGGCCTCGAGCGCGGACTCGATCTCGCCGAAGCGCTGATCGACCACATCGGGGAGTTCGTCGGCTTCGCCATACTCGGCTTCCAGCCGATCGTATTCCTTGCGCAACGCTTCACGTTGTCCCCGCTCCGGGTCGGTCAGATCGGCGGGAGTGCCAGCGAGCGCCCTCAGGCCGTGATTGTGGCCATAGGGCAGATCGATATCGACCACGATCCACTTCCACCCTTCGGCGGCGATCTCATCTGCGATCGATTTCAGCTTGTCGCGAACCAGGCGGTCGAGCAGCACAGGGTCCTGCAGCCAGCCGCCATTGTCGGCCTCGAACAGGTCACGCAGCACTATCCCCCCGGCTGCGACATAGGCCTCGACACCGACGAACAGCGCTCGACGATCGCTTGCCCGAACCGTGGTTTCGGTCAGCATGCGCCGGATTTGATGCGGCTCCTTCGACCACGAATTTTCGAGCGCCTCCCAGACCTGTTCCTGACGGGCGTGATCGTCGGCCACGGTAAAGGCCATGAGCTGATCGAGCTTCATGCCGTCCTGCTCGTAAATATCGTGCAGCTTGGGCGAGACTTTCGCGAGCCGCAGGCGTTGCTGCACGAACGTTGCGGAAACGAAGAAGCGTGCCGCGATCTCCTCATGGCTGGCGCCATGGTCGTGCAGAGTCCGGAAGGCGCGAAACATATCGAGCGGATGTAAATCTTCGCGCTGAAAATTCTCGGCTAGGGAATCCTCCTCGATCGGGACCTCACTATCGGCGTTGGTCACGACGCAGGGCACGGGCTCGGTCTTGACCATGCGCTTCTGCTTGATCAGCAGTTCCAGCGCGCGATAGCGGCGTCCGCCAGCGGGCACCTCAAACATGCCCGTCTCCTTACCCTCGTCATCCAACACCGGCCGGACGTTGAGGCTCTGCAGCAGGCCGCGCCGTGCGATCGAGGCGGCGAGGTCCTCTATCGTTTCCCCGCGCTTGATGCGCCGGACATTGGACTGGCTCAGCGTCAGCTTGTTGAAAGGGATGTCACGCGAGGCATTGAGGGTGATCTTCTGCTTGACGGTAGCCATCTTGATTATCTCCGCGACGGGCGGCCGAGACTCTCTCGACCTCCAAACCCGTCACAAAGAAAGGCGCAGCCCTCTCACTCTGAGGACTGCGCCCCACACCGAAGATAACGGAGGGGCACAGGGCAGCAGGCACGACTTTGCATCAATGAGGAGGATCATGCCGCCCTCCACTTGATCTCGGTTTCATCGACCTCGCCTTGGCCTGCCCTGAATGCGCCGTCAGGTTGCGGCAGGAACGAGAGCAGCCAGTCGGCCGCCTTGCTGGCCCGCGACGCGGCACGCACGATCGCGCGGTTGTCTTCGCGCAGAACCTCAAGCCAGGAGGCCAGGTAGTCGGCGTGGCGTACGGTCGGCACGATGCCAAGCGAGGCGCAGCAGAAGGCTGCGTTCATCTCCGCGACCAGTTCCTCGAAAGCATATTTCCTGGTACCGAAGGCGCCGCCGAGGTCACGGCCGACGCGGGAGGCATGGCCGGTCGCATGGCCAAGCTCGTGCAGGGCGGTGCGATGCCAGTCGATGGTCTGGAAGTAGGCCTGCGGCGGCGGCACCCGAACATAGTCATGCGCCGGATCATAATAGGCGCGATCGCCACCGATGCGGAAATCGATCCCGGTCGCCTTGATCAGCGCGTCGACGACCGGCTCGATCAGTCCAGGCTCTGGTGCAGGCGGAGCCACGGCCAAATCGTCGGGGAGATTTTCACATTGTGCTACGTTGAACACGATGAAGCGCTTCAGGAACGGTATGGCTTGGGCTGCTTCGCCGGTTTCCCGCGCACGGCTCTTTTGGTCTTCAGGGACGAAGCGGTCAGCATAGACGACGGTGGTGCCGTGTTCGCCCTTGCGGACATGGCCGCCCAGCGATAGCGCCTGACGGAAAGTCAGCCAGCTCTGGACGGGAAAGCCATGCTCGATGACCGCCCCCCACAGGATCAGCACATTGATTCCGGAATAGGCGCGGCCGGTCGCGGCATTGGCCGGCATAGCAATGGGCGCTTGCGCCGCCGCCGTGCCCCAGGGCTGCACCCAGGGAAAGCGCCCTGCTTCCAGTTCGGCGAGGATCTTGTTGGTGATATCGCCATAGAGGCTTGACCGGTCGGCGCCGGCGCGAGCGTATTGTCTGGACATCGCGGTTCTCCGCGACGGGCGCCGGAAGCCTCTCCTCCAGCTCTCAACCCGTCACGGCAAACCGGTCCGTACTCTCACTCTAGAAGGCGTTGCGGGGGCCTCCCGCAGAAGGGGACGCTCTCGAATTTGGGCAAAGGCTGTCCGCGCCAAATGCTTATTCCTACCGGACTACGTGGCGGATGCGCTCGGTAAGCGTTTGTTCGACTTCGAAATAACCTTCCCAGGCTTCCGGCAGCTGAGCCCGCGCGGCGGCGGCGAAAACATCGAAACCGTTGGCGCTTTCGCAGGAGGGCAACTCCTCCCAGCTGACGGGCACGCGCGGGGGCGGGGTGCGCGGTGCCCGAGTGGACCAGGGA
>NZ_RZQA01000532.1:0-4518 GCF_004022915.1 Mesorhizobium sp. M7A.F.Ca.US.006.04.2.1 | reverse complement strand
GGCATCCTGTTCGCGGTCATCGTGCTCTACGCTCCGAAGATCGTCGCCTATCCCGTGCGCGCCCTCATGTGGGTGTTCATGGGTACGCCGCTGCTGTTGCAGCTGTTCCTGATCTATTTTGGCTTGGTGCAGATCGGCATCGACATTCCTGCCCTTGCCGCCGGCATTGTTGGGCTCGGCCTGCACTTTGCCGTCTACAATGCCGACATCATCCGCGCCGGCATCGTGGCCGTCGATGTCGGCCAGACGGAGGGTGCGCGCAGCATCGGCTTCGGCAAGTGGCAGACGCTGCGCCATGTCGTGATACCGCAAGCCATCCGCAACACGGCACCACCGATCGGCGGCAATCTGATCGCGCTGTTGAAGGAATCCTCGATCGTCTCGGTCATCGGCATCGCCGAGTTGGTCCATTCGGCCCAGCTGGCGATCAGCGAAACGTTCCGCCCGTTCGAGTTCTACATCACCGCAGCGGCGCTTTATTACATTCTCAATCTTGTGCTCGAGGCGGCCTTGCGTCGGTCTGAAAGACATGTGGAGGTTTCCCGATGAGCACGCAGCGGCCAATGGTCGAGGTTCGCGGCGCGCGCAAATCGTTTGGCGCCGTCGAGGTCCTCAAAGGCATAGGCCTGTCGGTCGATCGCGGGCAGATCGTCGCCATCATCGGCCCGAGTGGCTCCGGCAAGAGCACGCTGCTGCGCTCCATCAACCATTTGGAATCCCTGGACTCCGGTGAAGTCTGGCTCAACGGCGTGCAGGTCAACCAGAAGCTGCACGGCCATGCCTTCGAGCGGCACATCAACAAGGTGCGCCAGCAGATGGGCATGGTGTTTCAGCACTTCAATCTGTTCCCGCATCTGACTGTGATCGAGAACATTTCCATGGGACCGATCATCCTAAAAGGCATGACCAAAAGTGACGCGCATGCGCTGGCGCATAGCCTCTTGTCCAAGGTCGGGCTCGCCGACAAGATCGACGCCTACCCCTCGCGGCTTTCGGGCGGCCAGAAGCAGCGTGTGGCCATTGCCCGTGCGCTGGCGATGCAGCCCAAGGTGATGCTGTTCGACGAAGCCACCTCGGCGCTCGATCCGGAACTGGTCGACGAGGTCAACGCGGTGATGAAACAGCTTGCCGCCGAACACATGACCATGCTCATCGTAACGCATGAGATGCGCTTTGCCGGCGAAGTAGCCGACAGGGTGCTGTTCATGGATGGCGGCGTGATCGTCGAGGAAGGCCCGCCCGGCGACATGTTCCGCGCGCCGCAGAAGGACCGCACGCGCAGCTTCCTCAAGAAATATCTTTCCGCCTGAGGATGACCATGAACAGCCCAAACACGGAATTCCCCGATTTCGGACTGACGCCGGAGCAGCGCCGCCACGCGGTGCGTGGCCATTACTACGAATGGCCTGGCATGGATGGCGAGCGCGGCGAGATCTGGTGCTACAGCGACCGGTTTTCCTATCGCGCCGGCGAAACGGTGGCTTTGCATGTCAGTTCGACAGCTGCGACGTTCGGCATCACAATCACCCGAGATGGCGGCAGCGAAAACAAAGTATTCGAGAAATCGGGCATCGCGGCACGCTGGCAGGACACACCCGACCAGTGTTCGGCTGAAGGCTGCGGTTGGGACCCATCCTTCGAATTTCGCGTCGGAGCGGGCTGGCCGTCCGGCGCCTATCGGGTCACGCTGACCGCCGATGGGCTCGACGGCAAGCCGATCCAATGCCACCATATTTTCATCGTCTGCCCGCAGCCGGGCCGCAAACCTGGCCGCGTGCTCCAGGTGGCGGCGACAGGCACATGGCTGGCCTACAACACCTGGGGCGGCTCCAACCACTATCAGGGCATCACCGGGCCGGATCGCAACCAGTATTCGCCCATCGTCTCGACGCAGCGCCCCTGGTGCCGTGGCTTCGTCGTGCTGCCCAAGGATGCGCCGCGTGTGCCGCTGGAGGTCGCTGTGCCGCCGAAGACCGTGCCGCGCTATCCGCACATGGAGTGGGCGCTCGCCACCGGCCATTCGAAGAAATACGCTTCGTCCGGCTGGGCCAGCTACGACAGCCATTTTTTCCGCTTCGCCGAGCGGGCCGGCTATCAAGTCGATCTCGCCAGCCAGCATGATCTGCATTTTTCGCCGGAAATTCTCGACGGCTATGACTGCGCCGTGTTCGTCGGCCATGACGAATACTGGACCTGGGAAATGCGCGATGCCGTCGACGCCTATGTGACCCGCGGCGGCCATGCGGCGCGCTTTGCCGGCAATTTCATGTGGCAGACGCGGTTCGAAGACGAGGGCCGCCGGCAGGTCTGCTACAAATATCGCTCGCGTGCCGAAGATCCGGCCTATCTTCCAGACGGCGACGTCACCCGTGCCACCAATTCCTGGGAGGCGCCGGAAATCGGCCGGCCGGGTTCGGCGACCTTCGGGCTCAACGCGACGCGCGGTGTCTATGCCGGCTGGGGCGGCTGTGCACCGCGCGGCGTGCGTGGTTTCCCGGTCTACCGGCCCGAGCATTGGGCCTTCGCCGGCACCGGCATCTACTATGGCGACCTGCTGGGCGCCGACAGCCATGTCTATGGCTATGAGGTCGACGGGCTCGACTTCGAGATACGCGGCGGCCTGCCCTACCCGACTGCGACCAGCGGCGCGCCAGACGGCCTGCAGGTTCTCGCCGTCGGCATGGCATCCCAGGTCGAGGAAAGCGCCGATATCCCGATCGAGGACCAGTTCCTCACCGACGAAGACGGCCGCTTCACCGCCGAAACGCTGTTTGGCGAGGCGAGCGACGCCAATCTGGAAAAGGTCAAACGCGGCAACGGCATGATCGTCAATTTCCCGCGCGGCAAGGGCGAGGTGTTCCATGCCGGAAGCTGCGAATGGGTCGCCGGCCTGCTAAGACAGGACCCGATGGTCGAACGCGTCACGAAAAATGTCCTCGATCGTTACCTCGGAAAGCCCTGACATGTCGAAAGTCCAATCCGCCGTTCAAGAAACCGAAGCCCGGCGAGACTCGCATCTGTTCTATCTGTCCAGCCTGCGCCGGCCGCTGATCGACCGCGCCGAAGGCATCTACATGTGGACGCAGGACGGCCGCCGCTTCATCGATGGCTCGAGCGGCCCGATGGTGGCCAATATCGGCCATTCCAATCGCAATGTGCTCGACGCCATGAAGCGGCAGATGGACCGCGCCACCTTCGCCTATCGGCTGCATTTCGAGAACGAGCCGGCGGAGGAGTTGGCGCGGGAGTTGGCCGGCAAGCTGCCGGAGGGCATGGACCGCATCTTCTTCGTCTCCGGTGGCTCGGAGGCGACGGAATCCTGCATCAAGCTGGCGCGGCAATGGGCGGTCGCCACCGGCCAGGCCAGCCGCTGGAAGGTGATCACGCGTTTCCCCTCCTATCATGGCGGCACGTTGGGTTCGCTCTCGATCACCGGCGACGATGCGCTGGCCGAAACGTTCGAGCCGATGATGCGGGTGATGCCAACCGTGCCGGCGCCGAATGCCTGGCGCGACCGCGACAATCTCTCGATTGAGCAGCGCGGCATCCGCTATGCCGACATGCTGGAGGAGAAGATTCTTGCGGAAGGTCCAGACAGCGTGGTTGCCTTCATCATGGAGCCGATCGGCGGTGCGGCGACCGCGGCGCTGGTGGCGCCGGACAGTTATTATCCACGCATCCGCGAGATCTGCGACCGCTACGGCATCCTGCTCATCCACGACGAAGTCATGAGCGGTGCCGGCCGCACCGGCAAATTCCTCGGCGGCGATCACTGGAACTGCAAGCCCGACATCGTCGCCCTGTCGAAGGGGCTGGGCTCCGGATATGCGCCGCTTGGCGCACTCGCCGCACCGATGCGGCTGGTGCAGCCGTTGCTCGCCTCCGGCGGCTTCCAGCACGGCCACACCTATGCCGGCAATCCGCTGGCCTGTGCCGCCGGCCTGGCTGTGCTCGGCGAAATGGACCGGCTCGACCTGATCGCCAATGCGGCAGCCATGGGCGATGTGCTGATGGACGGGCTTAAAGGCCTGGCGAAGCGGTTTCCGTTCCTTGCCGACGTGCGTGGCAAGGGCCTGCTCACCGGCGCCCAGATGGTCGCCGATCCCGAGACCCTAAAACCGATCGACCAGAACAAGAAAGCCACGCAGCGGCTGCTCGACCTCGCCTATGAACGCGGGCTGATCATCTATGGCCGCAGGGTCAAGGGCGGCGTCGACGGCGACAATTTCATGGTCGCGCCACCGATGATCGTCACGGCCGAGCAGGTCGGCGAGATCATCTCCATCATCGGTGACTCGCTGGAGGTTCTGGCCGCCGAGCTCGACCTGCCGGTCGGAGGCCAGGGGTAAGAAATGGCACCGCGAAAAGTCATCATCACCTGCGCCGTCACCGGCTCGGTGCACACGCCGTCCATGTCGCCCTATCTGCCGGTGACGCCGGACCAGATCGCCGCAGACGCGATCGCGGCGGCGGAAGCCGGCGCCTCGATCCTGCATCTGCACGCCCGCGACCCCAGAG
>NZ_RZQA01000531.1:0-4528 GCF_004022915.1 Mesorhizobium sp. M7A.F.Ca.US.006.04.2.1 | reverse complement strand
CTGCAGCAGCGGGTGCTGCTGGTCGATGAGATCGACCGCTCGGACCATGAATTCGAGGCGCTGCTTCTGGAATTCCTCTCCGATTTCCAGATCAGCATTCCCGAACGCGGCACAATCCGCGCCACGGCACAGCCGATCGTCATCCTGACCTCGAACCGCACCCGCGAGCTTGCCGAGGCGCTGCGCCGCCGCTGTGTCTACCACTGGATCGGCTATCCCGACGCCGAGCGCGAGGCCGCCATCATCATGCTGCGCGCCGGCGATGTGGCGCAAGCAACGGCGCGCGCAGTGGCGGCGGCCGTGCAGACCATCCGTGCCCGGCCGCTGGCCAAGCCGCCGGGTATTGCCGAGGCCGTCGAATGGGCCAATGCCGCGACCATCCTGGAGAAGGGCGGCAGCCCGTGGCCGGAAGCCTTCCGCCGCGCCATCGGCGTGCTGATCAAGGACGAGGAAGACCTTTCCTACATTGCGCCGGAGCTTGGACGGATCGTCGAGGAGGCACTGGCGTGACGCGGGAGGTCATTTCGCAAGGCTGGCAGGACAGAGGGGGGCGACACAGAATGATGCGGGAAACAAGCCTCCCCCGCGCCGCCTCCCCATTCCTGGGTTTTGCCAGGCTCTTGCGCCGCTACGGCTTTGCCATAGCCCCCGAGCAAGTCTCCTGTTTCATGCAGGCGGTGACGTTGCTCGGTCCACGCTCGATGGCCGACATCCGCGAGGCGGCCCTCGCCACCCTGGCGCCGCCGCCCGACCGCCGCGACGAATTCGAAGCGCATTTCCAGAGCCATTTCTATGGCAACACATCTGCCATAGTCGAAGGCGACGCCGACGAGGAAACCCGCATCAAGGATGATGGCGGTGCGAGCCAGGAAGAGATCGAGGTCATCAGCCATCAGGAAGGTGGCAAACTCTCTTCCGGAGCCGAACAACTGAGTACCCGCGATTTCAAGCGCGACGACGACAACCTTGCCGCTTTCCGCCGCAGGCTCGCTTCAGCCTTGCCCGTCCGCCGCTCGTTCCGCACCGTGCGCACGCATTCGCGCGGCAAGCTCGATCTGCGCCGGTCGCTGCGGGAAATCGTCAGCGCCGATGGCGACGTACCCTCGCCGCTGCTGCGCCGCCGCCAGACCGTGCCGCGCAAGCTGCTGCTCCTGATCGACGTTTCCGGCTCGATGAAGCTGCACACCGCGGACTATCTGAAGCTGGCGCATGCCGCCGTGCAAGGCGCGGACCGCGCCGAAATCTTCACCTTCGGCACGCGGCTGACCCGCATCACCGCGGCATTGCGCATCCGCGACCGCGACCAGGCATTGGCCCGCGCCGCAGCCCAGGTCGACGATTGGGACGGCGGCACCCGCATGGGCCCGACGCTGCTCGCCTTCCTATCGGTGCCGCGCTTTTCAGCCTTTGCACGCGGTGCCGCTATCGTCATCCTGTCCGACGCGCTGGAACGCGGCGATCATGCCGAGTTGGAGACAGCCATGCGGCGGCTGAGCGTCCGCGCCTTCCGGCTGTCGCTGGCTACACCTTTGGCCGGCGACCCGCGCTTCCGGCCGGCAACGGCGGCACTTCGCGCCATCCTGCCCGACCTCGACGATCTCGTCGACGGCTCGTCGCTTGCCGGTCTCACCGATTTCATCCTGTCGCTCGCCCGCCCTGCTCCGGCGGCGGCGACAATCTGGAAGAGGGTTTCATGATGCAGAAAACCATCGACGCACATTTTCACATCTGGCGCCAACAGGACCAGCCATGGCTGGTCGGACCGATGGTGCCGCGCATCTTCGGCCCCTACGAACCGATCCGGCGCGACTATCCGATCGAGGAATTTCTCGAAGACCAGAGGGATTCAGGCGTCGAGAAGGCCGTCTACGTCCAGACCAACTGGGCCAAGGAGGATTTCGAGAAGGAAGTCGCTTTCCTGCAGAAGACGTCCGACGAAACCGGCTGGCCGCATGCCATCGTCGGCTACACCGACATGACCGTCGACGATATCAGGCCTCAGATCGATCGCTTGATGAAATACAAGCTGCTGCGCGGCGTGCGCATGCAGTTGCACTGGCACGAGACCCCGGCCTTCCGCTTCGCCGCCTTCGCCGATCAGGTGATCGACCCGAAAGTGCGCGCCAATGTGGCGCGGCTCAAGGATTATGGCCTGTCCTTCGACCTGCAGCTCTTCCCCGCCCAGATGAAGGACGGCCTGACGCTGGTCGGCGAGAACCCCGAAACGAATTTCATCCTCACCCATGCAGGCATGCTGACCGGCATGGAACCGGAAACCACCGAGGCCTGGAAGGCAGGCCTGCAAACGCTGTCGGCGGCGCCCAATCTTTACGCCAAGCTGTCGGGCCTCGGCACCTTCGTCCACCGCAACGATCCCCTGCTGATCGCCTATGTCGTAGACAACGCGATCGATATCCTGGGTGCCGACCATTTGATGTTCGGCTCGAACTTCCCGATCGAGAAGCTGTGGACCAGCCACGCTGAGCTGATCAAGGCGCACCGCGACGCGGTGGCCAAGCATGGTGCGGTGGCCGAGGCGGATATCTTCTGGAACACGGCGGAGAAGGTTTACCGGCCAGTGTGACGCCTCACTTCACCTCGAACTGCGGATCGACTGAAATCTGCATCGCCGTCACCAGATGGTTGGTCTGGCCGGCGAGCCCGATGATCGACACCAGTTCGCCATGCTGCGCATCGGTCATGCCCTTGGCGCGGGCTGCAGCCGTGTGCGAGTGGACGCAGTAGGAGCAGCCATTGGCGGTCGACACCGCGATGTAGATCATCTCCTTGGTCAGCGGATCGATGGCGCTGTCGGCGACCATCACCACCTTCAACTGTTCCCAGATCCGCTTCAGCGCCGAAGGATCATTGGCCAGCCCGCGCCAGAAATTGTTGACGAAATCGGATTTGCGCGTCGCGCGGATGTCGTCGAACACGGCTTTCACGGCGGGAATCTTTTCGACCTCGGCATCGCTGAGGAGTTTTGTGGTGGCCATGGGGTTTTTCCTTCGTTGGATCGTTGCGTGAATTGAATCAGGTCTTGAGCAATTGCGGCCAATCCACTCGTCCGATTCACTTTTCCAGCGCCGGCGTCTAGATTCAGGTCAGGCCGAGTCGAAAATGGTGAGTTCCGAGAACCGGAGCGGAGCGTACTTTTCGTACGTGAGCACCGGAAGCGCAGGAAACCGCCATTTGCAGGCCGGCCTCACCTGAATCTAATGCACGGCCGCGTACATGATCTTCTCCTCCGTGGCCTCCGCCGGCGAAAACTCCTCGACGATGCGGCCCTGGCGGCAGACCAGGATGCGGTCGGACAGGTTCATGATCTCCGGCAGGTAGGACGAGATGACGACGACGGCCAGCCCCTCATCGGCCAGCCGGTTGATGATCTGGTGGATCTCGGCGATCGCGCCGACATCGACGCCACGTGTCGGCTCGTCGAAGATGACGATGCGCGGCTTCTGCACCAGCCCCTTGCCGATCACCACCTTCTGCTGGTTGCCGCCTGACAGCTCGACGACGCGCGCATTGTCGTTGATTGCCTTGATGTTCAGCGTCTTCGTCCATTCGGCCGAGAGCGCGCGCATCTCCTGCGTGTTGATCACCCAGGCCTTTTCGCGACCCGCCGCCAGCAGTCCGCCGAACAGGTTTTCGGCAATGCCCATCGTCTCGAAGATGCCTTCGCTCTTGCGGTCCTCGGTGACATAGACGATGCCGTCGGCCACCGCTTCGCTCGGCACGAGATAGCGCACCGGTCTGTCATCGAGTTCAATCGCGCCGCCGCGCAGGAAATCCCGCTTGTAGATGCCTGAGACGATCTTGAATGTCTCGGTGCGGCCGGAGCCGATCAGCCCGAACACGCCGGTGATCTGGCCCTCGAAGATCGAAAAAGAGGTGTTGCGCACGACATTGCTCATCGAAATGTCCTGCACCGACAGCACTTTCTTGCCCGCCTTGCGCAGCTTCGCTTCGTCGCGCTGGCGGTAGATCTGTCCCGATAGCGTGCGCCCGACCATGGCGGAAACGATCCTGTCGCGGTCGAAGGCGGATGTGTCGTCGGTAATGACCAGCTCGCCGTCGCGCAGGATGGTGATGCGGTCGGCGATATCGAGCGCCTCTTCCAGCGCATGGCTGATGAAGACGATCGAGACGCCGCCCGCCTTCAGCCGGCGGATCAGCGCGAAGAAGTGCCGCTTCTCCTCCGGCGTCAGCGTCGCCGTCGGCTCGTCGAAGATGATGATCTCGGCATTGTGGTGGACGGCGCGCGCGATCTCGACCATCTGCCGCTTGGCGGCGCCCAACGTTGCCACCATGGCGTTGGGGTCGACCGGAAAATTCAGCGACTGCAGGAACTGCTGCGCTGAAATGTAGGTGCCGCGCAGCCGGTTGAGGAACTTTTCGGTGCCGAGATAAAGGTTCTGCGCCACCGTCATCGACGGCACCAGGCTGGTCTCCTGGAACACCATCGCGATGCCGGCTTCAAGCGCTGCGTGCGGCGAGGCGTAGGCGATTTCCTGGCCCTTGTGGA
>NZ_RZQA01000530.1:0-4530 GCF_004022915.1 Mesorhizobium sp. M7A.F.Ca.US.006.04.2.1 | reverse complement strand
TTTCTGCAGGAAGCGGGTCGCTTCGCTGAGATCGCCAAGTGCCGCGTCGAGAGCGTCGGCGGTGCGGCCGAAACCCTGCAGGTTCGAGGTCCGCACCGCTGCGGCCATATCAGCCAGTTCGGCGATATAACCATGCACATGGTCGCCGCCGCCGAGCGGCAGCTTGCGCATCACCAGATCGATCGCCTGAATGCCGTTGGTGCCCTCGTAGATCGGGGCGATGCGCGCATCACGATAGAAGGCGGCCGCTCCCGTCTCCTCGATGAAGCCCATGCCGCCATGAACCTGGAGGCCGAGTGAGGCAACCTCGACGCCGATATCGGTCGAGAACGCCT
Source organism: Mesorhizobium sp. M7A.F.Ca.US.006.04.2.1 (assembly GCF_004022915.1). Taxonomy (NCBI): domain Bacteria; kingdom Pseudomonadati; phylum Pseudomonadota; class Alphaproteobacteria; order Hyphomicrobiales; family Phyllobacteriaceae; genus Mesorhizobium; species Mesorhizobium sp. M7A.F.Ca.US.006.04.2.1. The sequence goes on along the minus strand of NZ_RZQA01000530.1, from coordinate 4,195 downwards.
TTGCCAGCGGCGTCAGCAGATTGGCGCGGTCGCGCCAGTGGGCCGCCTCGTCACCGGCGGAGACACGGGCCATGTCGATGGCGTGGGCACAGGAATAGCTGATGGCGCGCGCGGTCTGGGTCAGCGCCTTCATGGTCAGCAGGTTACGCTGGACATCGGGGTGATGGACGATAGGCGCCATACCCGTGCCAGTGTAGCTCGCGGCCTTGCCCTGCCGGCGTTCATTGGCATAGGCGATCGCCTTCTGCGTTGCGGCTTCCGCGACCGCTACCCCCTGCATGCCGACACAAAGCCGCGCATTGTTCATCATCGTGAACATGCAGGCGAGGCCCTTGTTCTCCTCGCCGATCAGCCAGCCGACGGCGCCGGGCTTGGCGCCCTGGAAACCATCGCCATAGATCATGGTGCAGGTCGGCGAGGCATGGATGCCGAGCTTGTGTTCAAGTCCGGAACAGAAGACATCGTTGCGCGCGCCGAGCGCGCCATCGTCGCCGACCAGGAATTTCGGCACCAGGAACAGCGATACGCCGCGCGTGCCGGCCGGCGCATCGGGCAGCCGCGCCAGCACCAGATGGATGATGTTGTCGGTGAAGTCGTGCTCGCCATAGGTGATGAAGATTTTCTGGCCGAAGATGCGGTAGCTGCCGTCACCCACCGGCTCCGCGCGGGCGCGCAAGGCGGCGAGGTCCGAACCGGCTTGCGGCTCGGGCAGGTTCATCGTGCCCATCCACTCGCCGGAGACGAGCTTTTCGAGATACTTTGCCTTGAGGTCTGTGGAGGCGTGTTTGTCGAGCGCTTCGACAGCACCCATGGTCAGCGTCGGGCCGATGCCGAAGGCCATGGCGGCGGAGTTCCACATTTCGAGCGCGGCAACGCCAAGCATGGTCGGCAGCGCCTGGCCGCCATATTCCTCAGGCCCGGAGAGCGCGTTCCAGCCGCCATCGATCCAGCGGCGATAGAGTTCCTTCCAGCCGGGTGGTGTGGTGACGGCAGCGTCCTTCAGCACGGCACCTTGCCGATCGCCGATCGTGTAGAGCGGTGCGACCTCTTCAGTGGCGAAGCGGCCGGCCTCGCCAAGAACGGCATCGACCAGGTCATCGCCGAGATCGCCGAACCTGCCGGCATCGAGCGCCGATTTCATGCCGGCGACATGCTTGAGCGTGAAGGCGATATCCTCGACCGGTGCCCTATACATGCCGCTCACTCCTCCTGATGCATCGGCCCGCCCAACCCTAGAGCCGGTGCCGCTGCAAAACCACCCGCCGTATCAGCGGTCTCCCATCTTCTTTTTACGTAAACGTCAAATTTTGTCACGCGGATTTTGCAATCGCGGCGGCGCGTATTAAGTTCAATCCATGCCGGATCAAGTCGACCGGCGACGGATCAGAACCAGCCAACCGGAACCGCCCATGCTTGCCAGACCCGACGCCTATCGCTGCATCGAATGCGGCCTGCCCTATCGAGCGGAGGGGTTCTGCTACCATGGCGGCAGACTGGACCACGGGGCCGCCTACTGGTCGGATCGCGGCATATTATGCTCGCCGCAATGCTCACTCGCCCACCACCGCAAACGCGCCGCCGAGGGCACGCTGCGGCAAGAGCCGGCTCCGGACCCGTTTGAATTCTAGCAGCTGATGCGTCGCCAGCTTTTCTGAAGTCAGCCCCGAAAGTACTTCCTTAACCATAGCCGTTCAGGATTTGTCTTTGATCAACGGGGATTCCCTGTTTTGAAAAGGACGGCGCGTCTCCTTCGCCGCTTGAAGAGTGTCGTGCCGACGCCCTTCAAGCCATTGTTTCCTCCGCATGTCGTTGCCCCAAAACCGCTGCACACTTTTGGCCGACATGCGCTGGCGCTTCTCGCCTTGGCGGCGACGATGGCGCTGTCCACGGCGGCAAAGGCTTCGGATTTTTCCGAGCCCTGGAAGAACGCCGACCGCGGTTTGGTGGTCGATGCCTACGAATACAATTCCATCGATTGGGCCCAACTCGCCACCGACAAGCGGGTCGTCGGCTTCATCAACAAGGCCTCCGACGGCATGCCGCCGCCCTATTTCTGCCTGGGCAACGACATTGAGGTGAAGCTTTGCAAGGCGCTGTGGAAACGCCATGCGGTGACGCGCGAACTGTTCCAGACGCGCCGGGTGGTGGCCAAGGCACTCGGCCTGAAATGGGGCGCCTATCACCTTGCCCGCCCCGGCAATCCGGTCGAGCAGGCCAACAATTTCCTCGATTTCGCCGAGCCTGCGCCGGACGATCTCATGGCTCTCGACATTGAGGGCAATGATCCCTCGCAATGGATGTCGCTCGACGACGCCGAGGAGTTCGTGCGCCAGGTGCATCGGCGCATCGGCCGTTTCCCGGTGCTGTACACCAACGGCAAGACCGCCCAGTACATTGCCGACAACAGCTACCGATACCGGCTCCTGTCGCGGCTACCGCTCTGGTATGCCCGCTACACCAACGACATCGACGTGCATTTTCCGATGGGCAACTGGCAAGGCTACGCACTGTGGCAGTTTTCGGCGCAAGCTAATTGCGGCCGTTTCCGCTGCCCTTACAGGGTTGCCGGCACGCCTAACGACATAGACGTCAATGTCGCGCCGACAGACGCCGCAACGCTGCGCGCGCAATGGCCGTTCGGCGGGCTTATCGACGTGCCGCCGGACTATCTCGCCTCCATACCGCTACCGGTTTCACGCGAGGCCGGCCTCGCCGGCAATGTCACCATCACCTATGCGTCTGTGGCCGCGCCGCCGACTTTCGAGGACATGGTCGCAGCGTTGGGGACACGCTGGTCCCGTTTCCGCGACGGCTTCCGCATGCCGGTCGTGAAGACGGTGCCCCGGAGACTGAGTTTCGGCATTGTACAATATGTCGCCTGGAAGCGGACCGAGCGGCGTTCGCCCGCACAACTCGACGCTGCCTTTGCCGCTGCCGATCCGCTCAGCACCGCTTCCACCGAACTCGATCGCGGCCAGCGGTAAGCCAACGCGGACTTCAGTTTCCCTGTTCGCGCGCCACCGCCTGCCAGCCGATATCGCGGCGGCAGAAACCGTCCGGCCAGTCGATGCGGTCGAGCGCGGCATAGGCTCGTTTCTGCGCCTCGCCGACCGTGGCGCCTGATGCCGTCACGTTGAGGACGCGGCCGCCATTGGCAACCAGCGCGCCGCCATTGATGGCGGTGCCGGCATGGAACACCTGGACGCCGTCGCTTGCCGCGTCTTCGACGCCGCGGATGACCGAGCCCTTTTCCGGCGTGCCGGGATAGCCTCTCGCCGCCATCACGACGGTCAGTGCCGCCTCGTCGCGCCAGCGCACCGAGGTGTGGGCAAGTTGGCCATCAACTGCCGCATTGAGCAGAACCAGCAGATCGTCCTTCAGCCGCATCATCAGCACCTGGCATTCCGGATCGCCGAAGCGGGTGTTGTATTCGATCAGTCTTGGCCCTTTGTCGGTGATCATCAGCCCGGCAAACAGCACGCCGGAAAAAGGCGCGCCCAGTTCGGCCATGCCGCGCATGGTCGGCTCGATGATCTCACGCATGGTGCGCTCGACCAGTTCCGGCGTCATCACCGGTGCCGGCGAATAGGCCCCCATGCCGCCAGTGTTCGGACCGGTGTCGCCGTCGCCGACGCGCTTGTGATCCTGCGCGGTGCCGAAGGGCAGTGCGGTGGTACCGTCGCAGAGGCAGAAGAAGCTCGCCTCCTCGCCGGTCATGAATTCCTCGACCACAACTTCCGCGCCGGCGGCGCCGAAGGAACCATCGAAGCAGGCATCGAGTGCTGCCTGTGCTTCACTGAGCGTCATGGCGACGGTGACGCCCTTGCCGGCAGCGAGCCCGTCGGCCTTGATGACGATCGGCGCCCCGGTCTTTTCGACATAGGCTTTGGCCGAGGCCAGGTCACTGAAACGGCCATAGGCGGCGGTGGGGATGTTGTAGCGGGCGCAGAGGTCCTTGGTGAAACCTTTCGAGCCTTCCAGCCGTGCCGCTGCCTTGGAGGGACCGAAGACGCGGATATTTTCGGCGCGCAGATCGTCGGCAATGCCGGCGACCAGCGGGCCTTCCGGACCGACCACGACGAGGTCGATTTTTTTCTCCCGGCAGAATGCGGTGACCGCGGCGTGATCGGCGATGTCGAGCTTGACCAGTTCGGCCTCGCCGCCAATGCCCGGATTGCCGGGGGCGGCATAAAGC
>NZ_RZQA01000052.1:0-14280 GCF_004022915.1 Mesorhizobium sp. M7A.F.Ca.US.006.04.2.1 | reverse complement strand
TTGCAAGGCAGCTTCAACGAGATCGATGCCAGCATTGCCCGGCTGGGGCAGACTATGCCGGTCGCCGGCGGCGAGGCCATGCCGGGTGCGGAAGAACCCTCCGAGATCGCCACCAGCACGCTGGCGCAAGCGCCCGAAGCCCTCGGCGGCGAGAGCGCGAGCGAACCCGGCGTCATCGAAGCGCCCGCACCCAGGAGGAGAATCGCATCGGCGTCGCCCCCTGCTCCCAGCTCCAATTACCAGCGCATCCAGCAGCCCGACGGCAAGGTCTATTACCGCCGGATCAACTAGACTTCGGGCGTGGCTGAACGAAGGCCGCTTGGACGGATCTAAAGATCGCGCTGCAGCGCCAGGATGCGGATGGCCCGGACGGACCGCTCCCGCGCCTCGGTGAGAAAGGCGATGTGGCAGTAGGCACAGGCCACGAAGCCCAAAAGCAGCACCAAGCTGTTCTTGAAGGTGAAATCGACGGCCAGCGAATAGGGAAGACCCTTGGGCGACGTGAATTCGGCAATCGTGCTTGCCGTTTCCGAATGGCTGCCGACCGCGATCATCAGCCCGGCGAAAATCAGGGCGATATGGTTGGCGAGGAAGAAGAAAGCCGACCGCTTGGCGTGGCACGCCATCCAGCAGACGATCGATGCGGCGGCAAGGATAGCGGCTTCGAAAGCCATGGAACCGCCCAGCCAGACATCCACCTGCTGCCAAAGCACCGTCGACAAGGGGCGCAGTTCAAGCCATAGCCACCATGCGGTGGGGCTGGCTGGATAGATGCCCAGCAACAAGGTCGCCATGCGCTCCCCTGCCAGGACCGCCAGAATGAGAAACGGAAAGGCGAAAAGCAGAAGCGGCTGGCGTTTCATGTTCCCTCGACAATCTGCAGGCCAGGATAGACCGCATAGATTGCTCAAGGCTTAACAGCCCTACTTCCGGCCCTCTCCCGATTGCGAGCGTTCGAGGACGGCGAAGAAGATCACGGTGAGCAGAAGCACGATCAGCAGCAGCACGAACGCGGCTGCCGCGCCTTCGTTGAGCGAAAGGCCGAGAAAGGCACGGCGATAGGCAAAGAAGCTCAGCACTTCGGTCGCGTTGCCTGGCCCGCCCTTGGTCAGGACATAGGGCAGATCGTAGGTCCGGAATTCGTTGATCAGCTGGATGATGATGGTGATCGCCGCGACCGGCCGAAGCATCGGCAGCGTGATGTAGAAGAATTGCTGCCAGCCGCGCGCGCCGTCCACTTCAGCAGCCTCATAGGGATCGCGCGGCAAAGCGGCGAGCCCGGCGGCGAGGATCAGCACGACGAAGGACATTTGCTGCCAGATGTCGATCGCCGCCATCGTCCAGAGTGCCATGCCTGGCGTGCCTAGCCAGTCGAGGCGCGGCAGGCCTGATATCTCCATGAGATGATTGGCGATGCCGAGATTGGGCTGGAGCAGCATGCGCCAGATCAGGGCGACGCTGATCGGCGACATCGCCATGGGAATGGTCAGAACCGCGAAATAGACCGGCTTCATCCGGACCGTCCGGTTGAGCATCAGGGCAATGCCGAGCCCGATCACGAATTCGCCGACCACGGTCACCGCCGAATAGCGCACGGTGAGCCAGAGCGCGTTCCAGAACAGCTCATCGCCGATCATCGAAGCGAAATTCTTGAACCCGACAAGCGGCAGGAGCTGCGGCTTGATCAAGGTCATCGAGGAGATCGAGAGGATGCAGGCATAGGCCAGGGGAAAGCCCATCACGATCGCCAGCAGCAGCAGGCCGGGCAAGGCAAAGGCCCAGCCGGTCCGCCACTCGCGGCCACGGGCAGCCCATCCTTTTTTGATCGCATTGTGCATCGTGGCCGAGCCTTGGTGGGGGTGGCGTTGCTGATCTCGTCAAGATCCGGGGTCTGGAAAATCCGGCGCGGCTGACATCGCCGCGCCGGGTCTCCTTGCCGAGCCGGACCGCTATTTGTCGAGGAGCCCCTGCAGGCCGTCGGAAGCTGCCTTCAGCGCCGCGTCCGATGTCGCCTGGCCACCAGCCGCCAGCGAAAGCTGGGTACCGAGCAGATCCTCGTATTGCGCCGAATAGGTGAAGATCGGGAACGACTTGCCGGTCGCCACCACATCCTGGGCGGTCTTGTAGAAGGGATATTTCGCCAGCACCGCCGCATCGGCATAGACATCGCTGCGCACGGGCGCGTGGCCCTCGAGCGCGCGCTTCACCGAAACATCCTTGCTCTGCACCCACTGGATGAAGGTCCAGGCGGCTTCCTGCTCTTCCGGCGACGTGTTCTTGGGAATGCCCCAGCCCCAACCGCCGCTCTCGCCATGGCCGCCCGGCATCACCGACAGGCCGACCTTGCCGGCGACCGTCGGACACTTCACGGCATCGTCCATCTGCGGCAGCATCCACCAATAGGTGACCATGCTGAAGGCGGAACCGCTGCACATCAGACGCATGGTGTCGTCGAGCGTGGCCGACACGGCACCCTGCTGGGCGCCGCGCTGGATGTTGTCGACATAGAGATCGAGCGCCTTCTTGGCCTCTGCCGTGTCGAGGCTCGCCTTGCCGTCGGCATTGAGATAGCTGCCGCCGGCGGAGAACAGATAGTTGGAGAATTCCATGCTGTTGGGATCGCCGCGCTGGCCCTGCATCGCGGCCCCGGCGACACCGGCATTGGCCTTCATGAATTTGGAAATCGCCACATAATCTTCGAGCGTCGTCGGCAAAGCGAGCTCCTTGCCGGTTGCCGTCTTGTAGGCGGCCTTGAGCTTCTCGTCGCCGATCAGGTCCTTCCGGTAGAGGAGGCCCATCGAGTAGTTGTACATGGGCACCAGGAACAGCTGGTCCTTGGTTCGGCCGAGCAGGTCAAGCGTCGAGGGAATGAAGGGGCTCAGATCGTATTTGGATTTCTCGACGAAGGGTTTCAGGTCGGCCAGCCAGCCGGCCGCCGGAAATTCGCCGGCCCACAGGAAGTCGACCTCGAGCACATTGTAGTAGCTCTGCGGCGCGGTCAGCTGCGACACCAGCTTGTCGTGCATGTCAGGATAGCCGATCTTCTCAAACTCGACCTTGATGCCGGTCTGCTTCTCGAATTCGGGCAACAGCGCTTCAATGATCTTGGTTTCCGGCACGTCCTCCATCAAGGCGTGCAAGGTGATGGGCTCAGCCGCCCTGGCCGGAAGCGATGCGCTGACAACAGCTGCCCCGCTCACGGCCGTCATCAGCATTTTGATCAAGGTCTGCTTGTTCCAAGTCATAACTCTCTACTCCTCTTTCCCTCTGGACGCGGCGGTGATCCCGCCACGATTTCATAACCGGCTAGCGAGCCATGTCGGCTCTCGGAGCGGCCGGCCTATTTCACGCTGCCGAACGTCAAGCCCTGGACGATGAAACGCTGGATGAAGCGGGAAGCCACGACCAGCGGCAGGATGGCAAGGACGACGCCGGCAGAAACCTTGGCGATCTGGACGCCGTTCGAGGTCTGCAACGCCGCAAGCGCAACCGGTATGGTTGCCGTCTTCGGCCCGCTCAAAACCAGGGCAAACAAAAACTCATTCCACGCCAGGATAAAGCCGAGCACGCCGGCGGCCGCGATACCGGGCATCGACACCGGCAGGACAATACGCCAGAAGGCGCCCCAGGCGGTCGCGCCGTCGGTCATCGCCGCCCATTCCAGATCCACTGGAATGCCCTCGAAGAAGCCCACCAGTATCCAGGTCAGGAAAGGCAGGTTGAGCGCGGCATAGACGATGATCAGCCCCGTCAGCGAATTGCTGAGCTCCAGGCTTCGGAACAGCGTGAAGGTCGGCAGCACCAGCGCCACGGGCGGCAACATCTGCGTCGCCAGAACGGCAAAACGCGCCCAACGACCGCCCGTGCGGAAGCGGGCGAAGGCATAGCCGGTGGTGGCGGCAAAAGGCAATGCGAGCAGAACCGAGCCGAGCGCGACGATCAGGCTGTTGAGGTAGGATTGACCGAAGCGGCTCGACAGCAGCGCCGAATAATTGTCCGTCGTAAAGGCCGGCATCAGCTCGTTGCTGTAGGACAACTGCTCGGGGACGAAGCTTGTCCGCAGCACCCAGAGCGGCGGCAGCAGCACGATGGCGCAGACGACAATCAGCCCGAAATGCAAGCCGAAGCGGCGACGAAAGGCCGGCCGTTCGTTTCTGTCCATGCTGGTCATCGCGTGGCCCCCATGAGGCTCGGCCGCGCGATGACCAGTTCGGTTTCGGGATCAAAGAGGTGCATCGGCAGCGGGTCGATGTAGAGTTCGACCATCGAGCCGACGGGCGCCGTGAAATAACGGCTGAGGCGGGCGGCGATCTCCAACGGCTTGTCGCCCCCCCCGGGGGGAGCATCATCCCTGCCGGTGGCCTGACCGGCAATCTGGCCGATCAGGACGTTCTCGGCGCCGAGAGCCTCGACGGCCACAACCCGTACGGCAATCTTCTGCCAGTCCGGCTTGTCGGGGCTTTCGTGGAAATCCTCGGCCCGCACGCCCAGAATGACGCGGCGCCCGGCACGCTCGCCATAAGCGTTGCGGTGGCGGGCGGGGACGGCAAGCACGGCACCACTGTCGGTCAGGACGGAGAGCCCTTCGCCAGGTGCGGCCTGAAGCGTGGCCGGAATGAGGTTCATCGGCGGCGTCGCCAGGAAGCGTGCGACGAAGGTGTTGACCGGGTCGGCATAGACTTCAAGCGGCCGGCCGGCCTGGATCAGGCGACCATCGCGCATGATGCATATGCGATCGCCCATGGTCATCGCCTCGACCTGGTCGTGGGTGACATGGACGATGGTGCGGCCGAGGCGCCGGTGCAGCTTCACGAGTTCGAGCCGCATCTCGGCACGCAGTTGCGCATCGAGATTGGACAGCGGTTCGTCAAGCAGGAAGGCCGCCGGTTCGCGAACGATCGCCCGGCCGAGCGCGACACGCTGCCGCTGGCCACCCGAAAGCGCTGCCGGCTTGCGGCCGAGAAGATTCTGCAGACCGAGCAGGTTAGCGGCGTCTGCAATCTTGGCATCGATAACCGCCGCGTCGGTGCCGCGCATCTTCAACCCGAAGGCCATATTCTGCCGCACCGACATATGCGGATAGAGCGCGTAGCTCTGGAACACCACGGCGACGTTTCGGTCGCGCGGCGCGACATTGGCGACGCTCTTGCCACCGATGCGAAGATCGCCGGAGGAGATACTCTCCAGGCCGGCAATCATCCGCAGCGTCGTCGACTTGCCGCATCCCGACGGACCGAGAAAGATCACGAATTCACCATCGGGAATGGTGAGATCGACCTCATGCACCCCGTAATTGCCATTGCCGTAGAGCTTGGAAACGCGATCGAGCTCGATAGACGCCATAGACTTTCCTCATGAACCCGTCTGACCCGGCTGACGCCGAAGGCCGAAGTCGAGCGAACGGTCATCTTAGAGAACAAAATATAACATTAAAAGCCTAACTTCTGATCATATGTGTTCACTTTTTTGGATAGGCGCGTGCCCGCATCAGGATCCGGCTACAGCCGCCGAAAGCCGTCAGGTCATGTAGACGCCGCCGGTCACGTTGACGCCCTGGCCGGTCATGAAGCGGGCTTGATCCGAGCAGAGGAACACGACGACGTCGGCGACATCCTCCGGCAGCTCGAGCCGGCCGAGCGGCGTCTGCGCAATATAGTCGGCGACCACCCGTTCGGGCGTGACTTGCCGCAGATGCGCCTCCCATTCGACTTCGCGCGACTGCATGCCGGTCTTGACGAACCCCGGACAGACGGCATTGACGCGTATCCCCTTGGGCGCGAGCTCGCGGGCAAAGGCCTGCGTCCAGCCGAGCACGGCGAACTTGGATGCCGAATAATGCGCCAGGAGCGGCGCACCGACCTTCGCGGCAAGCGAGGCGGTGTTGACGATGCAGCCCGTGCCCTGCTTGACAAAGTGCCGTCCAGCGATCTGATTTGCCAGGAATACACCGCGGGAATTGACCGAAAAGTTGAAGTCCCACTCCTCATCGGTCAGATCGAGCGCGTGCTGCATGGTGGACACGCCGGCATTGGCGATCAGGATGTCGCAGCCGCCAAGCGCTTCCAGTACGGTGGCAAAGGCCGCCTCGACGGAATCGCGGCGGCGGACATCGACCGTGACGGCGGCGGCACCGCCACCAATTTCCTCAGCCGCCTGACGTGCCGCCTTGGGATCCAGATCGCCGATCGCCACGGCGACGCCCTGCCGCGTCAGGGCGGTCGCGATCGCCCGGCCGATCCCCGCGCCACCGCCCGTCACGAAGGCTCGCTTGCCCGCGAGTTCGGCAAGCACGGGAGGCGTGACGGAGACAGCCGGCATGGTCGTATTCTCTCTGCTTGATGGCGGAACGCATTTTGTTGATATCGAGATGCATACCAATAAAATCGAACACTGCAAACATATTTTTGTTTGAAAATGTTTGATCATGCGGTAGTGTGAAGATCAGCAGACCGCTTCGTCGGCGGCTTACCCACCGGATACATCGATGGCAGACGACACCACCCTTCCTGAGACATCGCCGCATGGCGCACCGCGCGACGCCGATCGTCAGCGCCTTCTCGCGCACGACCGGCAGGCACGCATCCTGGCTTTGCTGCGCCGGACGGGGTCGCTCACCGTCGCCGCGGCAGCGGCCGAACTTGCCGTTTCCGACATGACGATCCGCCGCGATCTCGTCGAACTGGAACGCGAGGGTAGGCTGGTCCGAATCCATGGCGGCGCGATCGAGGCCGACAACCCGCCGCTGGTCGCCATGGACAGCGAAGAGCCGAGTTTCGATTCGCGCTTGCGCCAGCGCCGCGACCCGAAGGCCGCGATTGCCGCGGCCGCGGCCGCGCTGGTTTCGGGATACCGCACGATCGCTTTGGATGTCGGCACCACCACCTATCTGATGGCCGAGCACCTCAGGGACCTTCCGCACGCCAAGGTGTTCACCAACAGCCTCAGGATCGCGGCGGCGCTGAATGGCGGTGTGCCCGAAGTCTATGTTGCCGGCGGCCGCGTACGGGCCGACGAGATGTCGACCGGCGGGCCTGCGGCCATCGCCCAGTTCGAGGCGCTGTGGTTCGATGTCGCCGTGATCGGCGTCTCCGGTATCACAGCGGACGGCCTCTTCGATTATTCCTTCGATGATACCGATATGAAGCGCGCCTATCTGAGGCGGTCAGGCACCAAGATCGTCCTGTGCGATTCCGCCAAATTCCTGCGCATGTCGCTGGTGCGGATAGCGCCACTGTCGGACTTCGACATCCTCATCACCGATGCCGAGCCGCCGGCCAAGATCGTCGCGGCGCTCGCCGCGGCCAAGGTCGACCTGCGCATCGCGCCGCCACTGACGCGCGACTGAGGCGCGCCATTTCACTTTATCCCCAAGGAGAAGACTCGATGGTATTTGAATTTTTCGGCGACAAGAAGAAGGCTGTCATCTCGATGGCACATATCGGTGCCCTGCCGGGAACGCCCCTCTATGATGCCGATGGCGGCCTCGACAAGCTGATCGATGGCGTACTCTCCGACATCCGCAAGCTGCAGAACGGCGGCGTCGATGCCATCATGTTCGGCAACGAGAACGACCGCCCCTATGTCTTCAAGGCGCCGCCCGAGGGCATTGCCGCCATGACTGCCATCGTCCAGGCGGTGAAGCCCGAGCTGAAAGTGCCGTTTGGCGTCAACTATCTCTGGGATCCGACTGCCAGCGTCGCGATCGGAGCCGCCACCGGAGCCCGTTTCGTGCGCGAGATCTTCACCGGCCTGTTCGCTTCCGATATGGGCTTGTGGGAGCCCGATTGCGCCGCCGCCTCGCGCCTGCGGCACAACCTTGGTCGCGACGACATGAAGCTTCTCTTCAACATCAATGCCGAGTTCGCACACTCGCTCGACCAGCGCCCGATTGAATTGCGTGCCAAGAGCGCGGTGTTCTCGTCGATGGCAGACGCGATCCTCGTCTCCGGTCCGATCACCGGCCAGCCGGCCGACCAGTCCCACCTGCGCAGCGTCTGCGAGACGATCAAGGACGTGCCGGTCTTCGCCAACACCGGCGTGAACATCGACAATGTCCGCGACGTCCTTTCGCTGGCGAGCGGCGTCGTGATCGGGACCCATTTCAAGATCGATGGCAATACCTGGAACGCCGTCGACGGCGATCGGGTCAAGCGCTTCATGGATGTTGTCGCCACTTTGCGCTGAGGACGGCTTCCACGGCGATGCCGGCCATCGCGCCGGCTCGCGGTGATCATATCGATCGTTGCAGGCCGGCGGCCGGAATGATCGACTGGCATCGAGCAGTGCGACACAACGAGGCAGACAGGTTTCGCCCGCCTGCCCTTCCCAGCATTTCAATGGATTCGACATGGCGTTCGTTCTCGGTCTCGATATCGGCACCACCTCGACGATCGGCATCCTGATCCGGCTTCCCGATCAGGTGCTGGGCCTCGCCTCGCGCCCCGTCACGCTGCACTCCGAGCATGCGGGCTGGGCCGAGGAAGATCCCGCGCAATGGTGGACCAATGTCCGCGGCATCGTGCAGGAGTTGCTCAGGACCAGCGGCATCAAGGCCGAGGAAATCGTGGCGGTCGGCACCACCGGCATGCTGCCGGCGGTCGTTCTTCTGAACGAGAAGGGCGAAGTGCTGCGGCCGAGCATCCAGCAGAGCGACGGCCGCTGTGGCGCCGAAGTGGCCGAACTGCGGACCGAATGCGATGAGACGGCTTTCATCACCAAGGCCGGCAACGGCATCAACCAACAGCTCGTCACCGCAAAGCTGCGCTGGATTGAGCGTCACGAGCCGGAGGTGTTCGGCCGCATCGCCACCGTTTTCGGCTCCTACGATTATATCAACTGGCGCCTCACCGGCGAACGTGCGGTCGAGCAGAACTGGGCGCTGGAGGCCGGCTTCGTCGATGTTTCGACGCACCGGATCGACGATGATCTGGTGGCGCTCGCGCACATACCGCGCTCGGCCGTGCCACGAAAGATCGCCTCGCATGAGATCCTCGGTTCCGTCTCGGCGAAGGCCGCCGATGAGACCGGCCTGATGGCGGGGACACCGGTCGTCGGCGGTGCAGCCGACATGATCGCCTCCGCGCTTGGCGCCGGCGTCGCCAAGCCGGGCGATGTCCTCCTGAAATTCGGCGGCTCGGTCGATATCCTGATCGCTACCGATCAGATCAAGCCCGATCCGCGCATGTATCTCGATTATCACCTGGTGCCGGGCCTGTTCATGCCCAATGGCTGCATGTCGACAGGCGGCTCCGCCCTCAACTGGTTCGTACGCAATTTCGCCGGCGGCGAGATGGCCGCGGCACAGGCCGAGGGTATTTCCGTACACCAGCGGCTCGATGCGCTGGCGGCAGAGCGTCCCGCCGGTGCCGACGGCCTCATCATCCTGCCCTATTTCCTTGGCGAGAAGACGCCGATCCATGATCCAGCGGCCCGCGGCGTGATCGACGGCCTGACGCTTTCGCACGATATCGGCCATGTCTGGCGCGCTTTGCTCGAGGCCTATGCCTTTGCCATCGCGCATCATGTCGAGGTGCTCAACGACATGGGCCATCGGACCGAGCGCTATCTCGCCTCCGACGGCGGCTCAAGCAGCAAGGTCTGGATGCAGATTGTCGCGGATGTCTTGCAAAAGCCGGTCCAACGCCTGACCGGGCACCCCGGCTCCTGCATCGGCGCTGCCTGGACGGCGGCGATAGGCACCGGCCTGACCGACGACTGGTCGGGCGTTTCCGGTTTCGTCAGCTTCGCCGACCGGCTCCATCCCGACCCGCGAAAGGCCGACATCTACCGCGACGGTTACCGCCGCTATCGCGATCTCTATACACGCCTATCGGCTCCTGGCGCGACCAAAGCTGGATCGCCATCGTGATGTATCGCGCCGTCGCCTGGGACATCGACGGAACGCTGATCGACAGCGAGCCGTTGCATCATCAATCTCTCCTCGCCGGCTGCCGCAACTGGAACGTCGATCTTGACGACCTGCCCGACCAAGCCTTTCGCGGCATCCATATGGGCGACGTCTGGACAATGCTGCGTCCGCGCCTCCCAGTCGGGCTTGACCAGGCGGAGTGGCTCGCCGCCATCAATGCCCACTACGTCGCCAACCGGGCGGACGCCATCCCGATCCCCGAGGCGGTCGAGACGATCCGGACCCTGGCTGACCGCGGCATCCCGCAGGTCTGCGTGTCAAATTCCGGCCGGCAAGTCGTCAATGCCAATCTCGATGCGCTCGGCGTGCTCGACCATATGAGCCTCACAATCAGCCTCGACGACGTTACGGTCGGCAAACCCGACCCAACGCCCTATCGCGAGGCCTGCCGGCAGCTCGCCATAGCTCCGGGATCCGTCGTCGCTGTGGAAGACAGCCGCACCGGCACCAAGGCCGCACGGGCCGCCGGTCTGTTCGTGGTTGGCTATCTCCCCAGCGGCGGCCCGCTCAGCGACATCGATCTCAGTGCCAACCGTCTGTCGTCGATCCTGGACCTGTTTCCCGGCTGAGGGTTTTCGCGTCGCCGCGTCCGGGTGCGCGCTTGGGCAAGCCGGAGGATCGGGCGTCCGCCGGCTGGTCCCAAGCGAATGCCTTGGCAGGAACTGACGAACGTTGGACCGGGTTCTGCTCGTTCCGCATTCGCCTTGCATCTCGCCGAGCGACGGTCCATGCCGCTCGGTCTGCGCAAGTGATGGGATATTTGTTGTCAAAAGCTGCATATCCCGTTTCTCGCATGGGTCAGAGAAAATTTTCTCGCACCTCCATGATGCCCCTCAACTGTCTGTTTTTCCGCATTTTTTTAATCCAGCATGATTGGCTCGCGCCGACCAATGCCACAACTCCTCTTGCGCTGGAGCTGAATTTTAGGCATTCAGGGATCAAGTTTGTATCTTTAACATGCAAACCTAATTATCGGAGGATCTGAATGCGGCGTCTTGGTATCCATTCATTTGTCTGGACAAACGGCCTGACCCAGGAGGGCCTGGAAATGGCACTCGCCAAGTCGGCGGATCATGGTTACCGGCTGATCGAGTTCGCTTATCTGCGGCCCGAGAAATTCGACCTCGACCGCCTGGCGAAGCAAGCCAAGGAACTGGACATCGAGATCGTGGTCACGATGGGCCTGTCGGCGGATGCGGACGTCTCGAGCGAGGACAAGGCCGTGGTCACCAAGGGAAAGGCGCTCTTGTCCGACGCGGTCAAGGCGGTCCGCGACATCGGCGGCATCCGATTGGGCGGCATTCTCTATTCGATGCACGGCAAGTATGACGGGCTGCCCACACGAACCGGCTGGATGAACAGCGCCGACGCCATCGCCGCGACCGCCGAGGTGGCCAGGGATAGCGGCGTGCAGATCGTTCTGGAAGTGGTGAACCGCTTCGAGTCCAACCTCTTGAACACGACCGCGCAAGGCCTGAAGTTCATCAAGGACACCGGCCGCGACGACGTCTTCCTGCATCTCGACACGTTCCACATGAACATCGAAGAGGCGAGCCAGGCCGAAGCGATCCGTCTGGCTGGGGACAAGCTCGGTTATTTCCACTTCAACGAGAACTACCGCGGCTATCTCGGCACCGGTACGATCGATTTCGCGAGCATCTTTTCCGCGCTGGTGGACATTGGCTTCCACAATCGCGACGTCACCTTCGAGAGCTTCTCCAGCGCCATCGTCGATGAAGCCCTGTCGCGTGTGTGCGGCATCTGGCGCGACACCTGGACCGACAACAATCCGCTCGCCGCGCATGCCAAGGCTTTCATCGAAAGCCGTTGGGAAGAAGCCGTGCGCCGGGCCGAGATCAACAAGGCTGCCTGAAGACGAAAGGGCTGCGGGCCGACAAGCGCCCGCACCATCTCATCCCGAGGAGGACGGGAAGATGACGCAGAACGAAGCTATCACCAACGAGAACGGCGCCACCGCGCCGCTTCTCCTCAGCGCCGAAAATGTCGCGAAGAGCTTTGCAGGCGTTCCCGCCCTGGTCGACGGGCGGATTCGGTTGCGCGCCGGGACGGTCAATGCCTTGTGCGGTGGCAACGGTGCCGGCAAGTCGACTTTCCTCGGCGTGTTGATGGGGATGCTGCGGCGCGACGCCGGATCCGTCACGGTGAAAGGCCGGGAGGTGAATTTCTCCTCCCCCGCCGAGGCGCTCGATGCGGGTATCGCCATCATCACCCAGGAGCTTAGCCCGTTCCTGGACATGACCGTCGCCGAGAACCTCTATCTCGGCCGCGAACAGCGGCGCGGCCGCTTCTTCGTCGACGACAAGTGCATGCTAAGCGACGCGGAGGCGATCCTGGCGCGGTTGAAATTCAACATCCCCGCTGGTGCGCGGCTGCGCGATCTTTCGATCGCGCAGGCCCAACTCGTCGAGATCACCAAGGCAATCAGCCGCCGCAGCGACATCCTGATCATGGACGAGCCTACCTCGGCCATTGGCGAGCGCGAGGCGCAGATGCTGTTCGACGCGATCCGCACTCTGACCGCGGAGGGCGTGGGCATCATTTATGTCTCGCACCGCCTGACCGAGATCTTCGAGATCGCCGACGATTATACGGTCTTCCGCGACGGCCGTTTCGTAGGCGGCGGATCGATTTCCGAAATCGACCGCAAGGGCCTGATCCGGTCGATCGTCGGCCGCGACCTGTTGGACCATCATCGCGAACCGAAGGATACCGGCCCGCAGAAACCCTTGCTCGAAGCCCGCGGCTTTGCATCGAAGGGAAAGTTCGCCGACATCGACATGACCGTTCATGCGGGAGAGATCGTCGGTATATACGGGCTTCTCGGCTCCGGTCGCAGCGAGTTCGTGAATGCGCTCTACGGAAACGAGCCGCGGGATTCCGGCCAGGTGCTGATCGAGGGCAAGCCCATCGATCTCAAGACGCCCGCCGATTCCATCGGCGCCGGCATTTCGCTGGTCACGGAGGACCGCAAGCAGACGGGCCTGTCACTGACCGCGTCGGTCGCCCACAACATCACCGTGGCCAACCTGCCGCATTATGCGCGCAAGGGCTTCATGAACGGATCGGCGGAAGGCAGGAGCGTGGTCGAGCACATCAAGCGCTTCTCCATCAAGACGGCGTCGCCGGACCTGCCCGTCCAATCCCTGAGCGGCGGCAACCAGCAGAAGGTTGTCCTTGCGCGCTGTGTCGACACCAACCCCAGGATCCTGATCTGCGACGAGCCGACACGCGGCGTCGACGAAGGCGCCAAGCGCGAGATCTATGCCTTCCTCGGCAATTTCGTGAAGGCGGGAAACGCCGTGCTGATGATCTCGTCCGAGGTGCCCGAAATCCTCGCCAATGCGGATCGCATCGTCGTTTTTCGCCGGGGCCGCATCGCAGGCGAGGTCGCCGGACCCGAGGCCACCCAGGAAACCCTCGTTCATCTGGCTTCCTAGCCAGACGATCCATTTCGTGGAGAAGAATCCAATGGTATCCGCCAGTCAAAGCATGAGCGGCATGAGCCTGGGAAAGTTCATCGCCCGTTATGGCATCGTCATCTCGTTTATCCTCCTGTTCGTCGTGTTGTCGCTGGCGTCGCCGAACTTCCTGTCCACCAACAATCTGCTGAACGTTCTGCGGCAGGTCTCCATGAACGGTGTGCTGGCTGTCGGCATGACCTTCGTGATCCTGACGGCCGGCATCGATCTCTCCATCGGTTCGCTCCTGGCGCTGGCCGGCGCCGTGGCGGCCAGCCTGGTCACCGGCGCGGATGCGTTCAATCCGCTCCTAGCAGTCGCGGCCGGCGTCGCCGTGGGCGCGCTTTGCGGCGCCGTCAATGGCGGGCTGATCGCCTACTTCAAGGTGCCGGCCTTCGTCGCCACGCTCGGAATGCTGAGCGTGGCGCGCGGCGCGACGCTGCTTTACAGCGGCGGCCGCCCGATTCCCAATCTCAGCCTCGAATTCCGCTGGCTCGGCCAGGGTCTCGTGCTCGGCATACCGGTACCGGTGATCATTTTCGCCGTCGTCTTCGCTGTCGCGGCAATCGTCCTGCGCTACTCCATTTACGGAAGACGGGTCTATGCGGTGGGCGGAAACCCGCGCAGCGCGAAGACGAGCGGCATCAACACCACCGGCATCATCTTTTCGGTTTACGTCATCATGGGCGCGCTGGCCGGTCTCGCGGGTGTCATGCTGACGGCCCGCACCACGTCCGCCCTGCCACAGGCGGGCATCGGCTACGAACTCGATGCCATCGCGGCGGTGGTCATCGGCGGAACAAGCCTCACCGGAGGTATCGGCCGCATCGGCTATACGCTGGTGGGCGTGCTGATCATCGGCATGATCAGCAA
>NZ_RZQA01000529.1:0-4571 GCF_004022915.1 Mesorhizobium sp. M7A.F.Ca.US.006.04.2.1 | reverse complement strand
GCCTGCGCATGATCCGTATCGGACGCTCGTTCGGCCGGACCGGCGTCTTTGCCAGCCAGGATTTCGGCCCGCTGCCGATGCTGATCGCGGCCGCCGAGGTGGAGGATGTGCGGAGCTTCGTGCAGGACAGTGTCGGCGCCATCGCCGATCACGATCGCCGGCACGGCACCCCCTATATGGAGACGTTGTTCTCTTATCTGCGCGAAGGCTGCCGCAGCCAGGCCTGCGCTGATGCGATGGGGCTGCACGTGACCACCTTGCGGTACCGGCTGGCGCGCATCCAGGAACTGTTCGGTGTCGATCTCGATACCCCTGAGCGGCGCTTTGCTTTCGAGCTCGCCATCCGCTTGCGCGAGGTCATCGACAACCGCGATTCGGTCGAAAGATAGCATCGTTCCAGCCTCCGCCGTGCGGACTGTTTCCAGCTTGGGTATCTTCCCTGCCGTTTGCGTTGTTGTCCGCGATCCTTGCTCGCAAACACAGCAGCCTCTCTGCCTGCTGTTCCTATCAACAGGAGGAAGAACGGCTGCAGGTCAGCGGCTAACGTCTCGCGCAATACAAAGAGGGAACACGAGGCCAGATGCTGACGACTCCACAGCCAACGATCGATCCGATTGCACTGAGAAGGGCATTCGGAACCTTCGTGACCGGCGTCACAGTCATCACCACCCGCGACGCCGATGGCACGCCGCGCGGGATGACGGCCAACTCCTTTACGTCGGTCTCGCTTGATCCGCCGCTGCTTCTGGTTTGCGTCGGCAAGGCCGCTGCCAGCTATGCCGCGTTCAACGCGTCCGACTCCTTCGCGGTCAATCTTTTGCATGAGGGGCAGACTGACGTCTCGGCGGTCTTCGCCTCGAAGGCGCACGACAAGTTCGGCTCGATCAGCCATGACCGTGTCCACACCGGGGCGCCAATCCTCAACGAATGCCTGACCTGGTTCGACTGCACCGTGCACAACCGCGTCGATGCCGGCGACCATGTCGTTCTCATCGGCGCCGTGCAGGCGTTTGGCACCAGTCCGTCGGCACCGCTCGGCTTTTGCCGCGGACGCTATGCCTCGGTGAAGGATCCACTGCCACCGGGCTGGCTTGCTTCCCACTCGATGATCGTCGGCTATTTGATCGAAGCCGAAGGCAACATCCTGTTGCGCGCCGACGGCAAGGGCGGCTGGGTGCTGCCCAGCGCCAAGAGCCGCAAGGCGGAAAACGAACTCAAGCTCGAAGGCGGCGACGCACTGACGCTGCTTCCGGATGAGACGTTTCTTTATTCCGTCTTCGATGTCGCCGACAGCGATCCCGGCTACCTCATCTATCGTGCCCGTCTCTCCGGCGCTTCCGCCGCCCTCACATTGCCCGCGGGATTCAAGTTCTTTCCGCTGGCGGACCTTCCCTACGAAGACATTCCTGCGCGCGAAATCCGCGCGCTGCTGCGCCGCTACAGCCGCGAGCGGCACGACGAGCGCTTCAGCATCTACATGGATTCGGGCGATGGCGGGCGTCTCGCCAGCATTGATGGCGGTTCGAAGCCATGGATGCAAAGCCCCAAGGACGCCGAACAGGAACAGCCATGAAGACGTCAGTCAAATCGATCGAGAATTCCCGCCAGCAGCTGTTCATCGGCGGCGGTTTCGTCGCACCGAAAGGCGGGCAATATATTCCAAGCTACGATCCAACGACCGCCAGGCCCTGGTATGAACTGGCCGAGGCCGACGCATCCGATGTCGATGCCGCAGTCACTTCAGCGCGGGCAGCCTTTGCCGATCCGGCTTGGCGCCGCATGACCCAGACCGACCGCGGCAAGCTCGTCTATCGCCTGGCGGAACTGGTGTTCGAACATGCCGACGAGCTGGCGCTGATCGAGACACGCGACAATGGCAAGCTGCTCAAGGAGATGCGGGCGCAGATGCGCGCCATGCCAGATTCCTACAGCTATTTCGCCGGGATGGCCGACAAGCTGCTGGGCGACACCATCCCCGTCAACAAGCTTGACATGCTGAACTTCAACATGCGCGAGCCGCTTGGCGTCGTCGGCATGATCACGCCGTGGAACTCGCCGATGATGCTGCTCACCGGCACCTTGGCGCCGTGCCTTGCCATCGGTAACACCGTTGTCATCAAGCCGTCCGAACACGCCACCGCCTCGACGCTGGCGCTGGCCGAACTGATCATGGAAGCCGGCTTCCCCGCCGGCGTCGTCAATGTCGTGACCGGCACCGGCACCAGCGCCGGCGACGCGCTGACGCGTCATCCCGACATCGCCAAGATCGTCTTCACTGGCAGCACGGCCACCGGCCGGCGCATTGCCGCAAATGCTGCGGCGAACCTGGTTTCGTGCCAGATGGAGCTTGGCGGGAAATCGCCTCAGGTCGTCTTTGCCGATGTCGACATGGACCATGCCGTCAACGGCGTCGTCTCCGGCATCTTCGCCGCCGCCGGCCAGAGCTGCGTTGCCGGATCGCGCTGCTTCGTCGAGGCCAGTATCTATGACCGTTTCGTCGACGCGCTGGTCGAGCGCGCCAGGCGGGTCAGGGTGGGCCACCCCCTGAATGACGATACCGACATGGGTCCGCTGGCGCTGTCGGCACAACTTGCCAAAGTTGAAAGCTACGTCGCCTCGGGCGTCCATCAGGGGGCGAGGATCGCGGCCGGTGGCCGCAGACCGCAATCGGCCGAGCTCGCGGAAGGCTGGTATTTCGAGCCGACCGTCATGGTCGACGCCCGCAACGACATGGACTTCATGCAGGAGGAGATTTTTGGGCCGGTCGTCGGCGTCATCCCCTTCTCGTCGGAAGAGGAGATGACCGCGCTCGCCAATGACACGCGCTACGGACTGTCCTCCGGCATCTGGACCAAGGACATCGACCGCGCGCTGCGCTTTGCCCGCAATGTCGATGCCGGAACCGTCTGGATCAACACCTATCGCGCCTCGTCGTTCATGTCGGCCAATGGCGGCTTCAAGGAAAGCGGCTATGGCCGCAGGGGAGGCTTCGACGTGATGGAGGAGTTCTCGCGGCTGAAGAACATCATGATCGATTATTCCGGGCTCATGCAGGACCCATTTGTCATCCGCCTGCGCTGAGCATCACCCACACCGACCACAAAGGACGGGACAACAGAAATGAAATTTGCAGTGTCGCTGACCATGGAGCGCTTCTCGCCCGACATGCCGATGTCGAAGGTGAAGAGCAATCTGCTCGAGCTGGCGCAGATGGCCGACGCGGGCGGCTTCGAGACGCTGTGGACGGCAGAGCATCATACGATCGAGTGCACCATCTCGCCCAATCCGTTGATGACCCTGACCTGGCTGGCGCAGCACACGCAGCAGATCCGGCTTGGCACCTCGACGCTGGTGGCGCCGTACTGGAGCCCGATCCGGCTGGCTGGCGAAGCCGCCCTTTGCGATCACCTGACCGGCGGCAGGCTGGAGTTCGGCATAGCCCGTGGCTCCTATCAATACGAGTTCGACCGCATGGCCGGCGGCATGCCACAGCAGGAGGGCGTCGCCTACCTCAAGGAACTGGTGCCGGCGGTGAAGAAACTGTGGGCCCATGACTATGCGCATGACGGCCACTATTGGAAGTTTCCGCTGGCCGCGGGCGTGCCCAAGCCATTGCAGAAGCCGCATCCGCCGATCTGGGTGGCGGCACGTGACCCTGGCACATTCGACTGGGCCGTAGGCATTGGTGCCAACATCCTGTCGACGCCGCTTTCAGCGCCCGCGGCCGAGATTGCCGTGCTCGGCGAAAAATTTCGCAAGGCGGTCGCCGACCATCCGGAAGTGCCGCGCCCACGCCTGATGATGCAACGCCGCACCTGCATCTACGATCGCCCGGAGGACTGGGAAGTCGCGGTCCGCCACGCCATCGACTACGGGCGCTCCTTCGAGAACCTCTTCCAGAACATCGGCACGGTAAAGAACGGTTTCCCCGAGGCTGTGCCTTATGAAAGCGTCAAGGGCAAGGACAACTACAATCCAGAGAGCATCCGCAAGAACCTGATGTTTGGCACCCCAGGCGAGATCATCGAGAAGCTCGAGGATTATGAGGCTGCGGGCGTCGACCAGTACTGCCTGGGACTCACCTTCAACCTGCCGTTCGAACTGCAGAAGAAGACGATCAGGCTGTTCGTCGATGAGGTCATGCCGCACTTCGCCACGCGGGATCGCACCAGGGCTGTCGCGGTGGGGCACTGATGGCGATGGCGACCGGTTCCTTCGTTCACGGCGATGTGGCGCTCAACTATCGTGTCGACGGGAACGGGCCACAGAAGCTGGTCTGCATCCATGGCGTCGGCTCCTATCTGGAAGCGTGGAGCGGCGTCGTCGCTCGCCTGCCGGATCAGTTCACCGTGCTCACATTTGATCTACGTGGCCATGGCGGGTCGGCGCGCATCAAGGGACGCTACGAGATTGATGACTTCGTCGGCGATACGCTGGCGCTGGCCGATCATGCTGGCTTTGCGCGCTTTCATCTTGCCGGCTTCTCGCTGGGCGGCCTTATAGCCCAGCGCCTGGCACTGACCCATCCCGATCGGCTTCAAAAGCTGGTGCTGCTGGCGACCGTCGCCGGG
>NZ_RZQA01000528.1:0-4574 GCF_004022915.1 Mesorhizobium sp. M7A.F.Ca.US.006.04.2.1 | reverse complement strand
GTCGAGGGCTACAAGAGCACGCTTGGCTACTCGTCCCAGGGAAGCAGCTACGCGACGCGCAACAACTACCTCGACCTCGACCCGACCTACAAGGACCGTTTCGGGCGGCCGCTGATGCGCATGACGTTCGATTTTCCCGACAACGACATCCGCATGTCGAACTATGTCTGCGACCGGATGGAGGAAATCGCCAAGGCGCTCGGCGGAAAGCAGTACGCCGTCAGCCGCCGCAAGAAAGGCTGGGACAGCGTCCCCTACCAGAGCACCCACAATACGGGCGGCGCCATCATGGGAACGGACCCGAAGAAGAGCGCGGTCAACACCTTCCTCCAGAGCTGGGACGTCCCCAATGTCTTTGTCATCGGTGCGTCGGCCTTCCCGCAGAATGCCGGCAAAAATCCGACAGGAACGGTCGGCGCGCTCGCTTTCCGCGCCGCCGATGCCATCCGCAATCAATATCTGCGCAATCCCGGTGCACCCCTGGTGCAGGCATGAACAAGCTCGTTCTCACGCTCGCCATCGGTGCTGCGGCCCTCACTGGCGGCCCGGCATGGAGTGCCGACCAGGCGGACCAGATCATACGTGGACAGTATCAGGCGGTGCTCGGCGACTGTGCAGGCTGTCATACGCGAGCCGAGGGCAAACCGCTGGCCGGCGGCCTGCCGCTCGAAACGCCGTTCGGCGCGCTTGTGCCGCCCAACATAACGCCTGACCGCGAGACGGGCATCGGCAGTTGGTCGGAAGCCGACTTCCGCAGCATGATGAAGTCAGGCATCGGCCACAATGGTGTGCGGCTCTACCCCGCAATGCCCTACCCCGCCTATACCAGGATGAACGATCGGGACATTTCCGACTTGTGGGCCTATCTGACGACGGTTCAACCGGTATCGAACAAGGTCGAAGCCAATCAGCTGCCGTTCCCGTTGAACATCCGGCTGGCGATGCTGGGCTGGAATGCCCTCAACTTCACCGAAGCAAGCTTTCAGCCGGATCCCTCCAAGTCGGCGGAGTGGAATCGCGGCGCTTATATCGTCCAGGGCGCGGGCCATTGCGGCACCTGCCACTCGCCCAAATCTTTCCTTGGCGCCGATAAGGACAGCGAGTTCCTGCAAGGTGCCTCCCTGCAGGGCTGGTTTGCCCCCGACATCACCAACAATGCGCAATCGGGCCTGGGCAAGTGGTCGGAAGAGGATTTGGTGAAATACCTCAAGACCGGCGTCAATGCGCATTCGATTGCCTCCGGTCCGATGGCGGAGGCCATCGAGAACTCCACGTCGAAAATGACCGATCCCGATCTCAAGGCGGTTGCAGTCTACCTCAAGAGCCTGGGCTCGGATGTCGACAGCGCCCAACCGGCAAAGCCTGACGCAACACGGATGACCGCGGGCGAGGCAATCTATCGCGACAATTGCTCGGCCTGCCATGGTGGAGATGGTGCCGGGTCAGGCGCGCTTTTCCCTTCCCTTGCCGGCAATTCGATCGTCGCGCAGGGCAGTTCCGAAACACTGGCACGGCTCGTCCTTGCCGGCAGCCAGGCCGTGCACACGGCCGATGCACCGACGACGCCCGCCATGCCTTCCCTGGCCTGGCGCCTGAAAGACCAGGAGGTCGCCGACGTCTTGACCTATGTGCGCGCCAGTTGGGGCAACGCGGCTCCTGCAGTCTCGTCCGGCGATGTCGCTGCCGTACGCAAGGGATTGACCCAGTAGACCCGTACTCTAGCTCTCGGCTGCGACAGCGAGTGCCAGACGGCTCATGTCGGTGAAAAGCGCCTGGCGCTCGGAATAGTCGGTCTGTTCGCCGGTCTCGATGTTGTCCACCACAACACACATCGACAAGGCACGTGCTCCGAAATGCTCCGATATGCCATAGAGCGCGCTGGTTTCCATATCCACGGCCAGGGCTCCTTGCGCCCGTGCATCGGCAAAACGGGCACGCCCATCCGGGTGATAGAAAATGTCGCTGCAGACCGTCAGGCCGACATGATGGTCGATGCCAAATTCTACCGCCTTGGCCCGTGACGATGCGAGGAGCGCCGGGTCCGGGCCAGCCGGTCCATAAAGGCCGAAAACCTGGCCGCTCTGGGCGCTTTCCGCCTGTGCCGATTGCGAGATGACAAGGCTGCGCAGCTTTGCCTTTGCGGTCAGGCTGCCGCAGGTGCCGGTACGGATCAGCGTCCGGGCGCCATAATGGTCCAGCAGTTCATGCGCATAGATCAGAAACGATGAAACGCCGATGCCCGTCGCCTGAATGCTGATGGACTTGCCACGAAACAAGCCGGTGAAGCCAAGCGTGCCGCGTCGGCGATTGATGCAGCGCGGCGCTTCCAGGAACGTTTGCGCCATCCATTCAGCGCGCTGCGGGTCGCCCGGCAACAACACCGTGTCGGCATAGTCGTCCTTGTCCGCTTCGTTGTGCGGCGTCACCGGTTGCTCCCCTAAGCCTTCCTGCCGTTCACCCCTCAATCATGGCGTTGTCACAGCGTTGCGCAAGGAGGAACATGGGGAAGGCTCTAGGACTCCAGCACGTCCTTGACGATCGTGGCCAGTTGCTTGAGCGAAAACGGCTTGGGCAGGAAGCCGAAATGCGCATCTGCCGGCAGGTTTCTGGCGAATGCGTCCTCGGCATAGCCGGACACGAAGACGAACTTGATGTCGGGCTGGCGCTTGCGCAATTCGCCGAGCAGCGTCGGCCCGTCCATTTCCGGCATCACCACGTCGGAAACGACGATATCGACCTTGCCGCCCAGCGCCTCGAACACTTCCAGCGCCTCGACGCCCGACGATGCCTCGTGCACGGTGTAGCCGCGCGAGGTCAGCGCCCGCATGCCGCCCATGCGCACGGCATCCTCGTCCTCGACGAGCAGCACCGTGGCCGAGCCCGACAGATCCTTGGCCGGATCGGCGACCTTTGCCGGCGCCGCCGGCGCATCGCCGGGCTCGCCTGCTTTTTTCGCTTCGGCGATGTGACGCGGCAGGAAAATGCGGAAAGTCGAGCCTTTGCCGACTTCGGAATCGCAGAAGATGAAGCCGCCGGTCTGCTTGATGATGCCGTAGACCATCGACAGGCCAAGGCCGGTGCCTTTGCCGACTTCCTTGGTGGTGAAGAAGGGCTCGAATATCTTCTTCAGCACGTCGGGCGCGATGCCGCTGCCGGTGTCCTCGACTTCGACCACGACATAGTCCGCCGGGGCGAGTTCGCGGTAGGAAAAGGCCTTGCACTCCTCGGCGGTTACATTGCGGGTGCGCACGGTCAGATCGCCGCCCGCCGGCATAGCATCGCGCGCGTTGACCGCAAGGTTGACCACCACCTGTTCGAACTGCCCGATATCGACCTTGACCGGCCACAGGTCGCGGCCATGGTCGACCTTCAGCTTGATGTCGTTGCCGACAAGGCGGGCCAGCAGCATCCTGAGATCGGCGAGCACGTCGGTCAGGTTGAGCACTTCCGGCCGCAATGTCTGCTTGCGCGAGAAGGCCAGCAACTGCCGCACCAGCGAAGCCGCCCGGTTGGCATTCTGCTTGATGTTCATGATGTCTGGGAAGGACGGGTCCGACGGGCGGTGATTGGTCAACAAAAGGTCGGACGCCATGATGATGGCGGTCAGCACATTGTTGAAATCATGCGCGATGCCGCCGGCAAGCTGGCCGACTGCCTGCATCTTCTGGCTTTGCGCCATCTGCCCTTCGAGCGCTTTCTGCTCCGTTGTCTCGACGGCGTAGACGATGGCCGACTCCTCGGCGCCCTCGCCGCCCTCGCCGCCGGTGCCGTCGGCGACGGCGTTGACGTAGAAGCGGATGTGCCGTTCGTCGTTGCCGGGCAGAAGCGTGTCGATCGGCTCGATGTCGGCCTGCCGCTGCTGCGCTTTCTCGAAGGCAGCCGCGAAGGCCGGCCGGTCGCGTTCGTGGATTACCGTGTCGAGCCGCACGCGACGGTCGACGGCGTCGCGATCGACGACAGACGAAAACAACGACAAAAACGGCGCATTGGTGCGCAGGATGCGTCCGTTGTGGTCGACGCCGGCGATTGCCATCGGTGTCGAGTTGAAGAAGCGGGTGAAGCGCACTTCCGAAGCCCGCAAATCGGCAGAGGCATCCTCGCCTTGCGTGCGGTTGAGCACGATCGTGCGTGTCGGCCCATTCAATCCTTCGCGGCTGGCCGAAACGCGGTGCATGAAGCGCACCGGCAGCGCTTCGCCCGTCATGGTCGTCAAATCGAGATCGATCACCGCGTTGCGTGTGGTGCCAGGGTCGGCCTTGACCGAGCGGACCAGCGCCATGCCGTCGCCGGCCACGATCTCCGACAGAGACACGGCGCCGGGCGTGAAGCTGGTGAGGTCGATGCCCAGCCATTCGGCGAGCGTGGCGTTTATGTAGGTGACGCGGCCCTCCTGGTCGGCCGAAAAGAAGCCGGCCGGCGCGTGGTCGAGGTGATCGATCGCCTTCTGCAGATCGAGGAAGAAGCGCTCCTGCTCGGCCCGCTCCTGCGAGATATCGGCAAGCTGCCAGGCCAGCATCGGCAGCCGCTGGCCCGGAACGCTGAAGGCGCGGGCGCGCGCGCGGTACCAGCGGGCG
>NZ_RZQA01000527.1:0-4582 GCF_004022915.1 Mesorhizobium sp. M7A.F.Ca.US.006.04.2.1 | reverse complement strand
CCGCGTCGATGATTTGTGCGATGTCGTGCTCGCCGCGCGCCAGCTTGCGCTGGGCGAGGTTCATGGCGCTGATGATCACCGCCAGCATGTTGTTGAAGTCGTGGGCGATGCCGCCTGTAAGCTGGCCGACCGCCTCCATCTTGTGCATCTGGCGGATCTGGGATTCTGCCTTTTCACGTGTCTCGATCTCACTGCCGAGCGCGTCGTTCTTGCGCACCAACTCCTCCTGGGCGACGACCACCTCAAGGAAGCGGCGGCGCGATTCCCTGATCGCGTAGCCGGCAAGCAGGAAGATCGCCAGCAGTGCCGCCACCGAACCGATGCGTAGCCAGGTCTCGACCTGGTCGGTATGCGCGTCGCGCGCGGCGACGGCTGCGGCGCTGATGCGTCGGACCGTATCCATGCTGGTTCGGATTTCGTCCATGACTGCCTTGCCCTGGCCGCTGCGAATCAGATCCAGCGCTTTCGTCGCATTGCCCTGGTCGTACAGGGCAATCGTCTCGGCCAGTTCAGCCTGCTTTTGCGAAAGCGCGTCCTTGATGTGGTTGATCGGCTGGACGAACTGGTCGTCGGGGGCGGTCAAGCTGTCGATACGGGCAAGTTGCCCCGGAATGGCGCCGACAGCGCTCCGATAGGGTTCGAGATAGGATTTCTCGCCGGTCAGCAGGTAGCCACGCTGGCCGTTCTCGGCTTCCTGTGCCAGAGAAAGCAGACCCGAAAGCAATTGCTGATATTCGATTGCCTCGCGCGCGGCGGCGCGGTTGGCCCGCTGTTCCTCGACCAGCATGGCACGGCTGCCGACAATAAGCGCCAGCACCGCAAAGCCTGCGACAAGCGGGAGCGATTGCCATCGCATGGCACGTCGAAACCGAGCAATCATCATCTGCTATGCCGAACCAAAAGAATTCCCCGCAGGCAGCATTTCGTAGGCGGCGCCGGGGCGGAAGGCAATATGCCGGCTTCTGGAGCCGGCAATTGGCCGCCAGCCTTGCGAAACCTTCGTCATTTGGCTAAGGAGGCCGCGCATTCAGCGGCCGGCGTCAGCCGGCCTTCCGCTTTTCGGGATTCCGGCTTTTGGCTGGGATCCGGCTTCAGGCAAAGGCATTTCGCTCCCATGGCGCGCATCGTGATGAAATTCGGCGGAACCTCCGTCGCCGACATCGCCCGCATCCGCAACGTGGCGCGTCACGTCAAACGCGAGGTCGACGCCGGCCATGAGGTGGCGGTGGTCGTTTCGGCGATGGCCGGGAAGACCAACGAACTGGTCGGCTGGACGCGTGAGGCCTCGCCGATGCATGACGCACGCGAATATGATGCGGTCGTCGCTTCCGGCGAGCAGGTCACGGCCGGCCTGCTGGCCATCACTTTGCAGAACATGGGCGTGCACGCCCGCTCCTGGCAGGGCTGGCAGATCCCGATCAAGACCGATAATGCGCATGGGGCGGCGCGCATCCTCGACATTGACGGTGCGTTCCTGATCAAGCGCTTCGGCGAGGGCCAGGTGGCGGTGATTGCCGGGTTCCAGGGCATCGGCCCGGACAATCGTATTGCCACGCTCGGCCGCGGCGGCTCCGACACCAGTGCTGTCGCCATCGCCGCGGCGGTCAAAGCCGATCGCTGTGACATCTACACCGATGTCGACGGGGTCTACACCACCGATCCACGCATCGAGCCCAAGGCGCGGCGGCTGGCCAAGATCTCGTTCGAGGAAATGCTTGAAATGGCCTCGCTCGGCGCCAAGGTTCTGCAGGTGCGTTCGGTCGAGCTTGCCATGGTGCACAGGGTGCGTACCTTCGTGCGGTCGTCCTTCGACGATCCCGATGCGCCCGGAATGGGGGATTTGCTCAATCCGCCCGGAACGCTCATTTGCGACGAGGAAGAGATCGTGGAACAGCAGGTCGTCACCGGAATTGCCTACGCCAAGGACGAAGCGCAGATTTCACTGCGCCGGGTCGGCGACCGGCCGGGCGTTGCCGCCGGCATCTTCGGGCCGCTGGCCGAGGCCAACATCAATGTCGACATGATCGTCCAGAACATTTCCGAGGACGGCAAGTTCACCGACATGACCTTTACCGTGCCGTCGGGCGATGTCGACAAGGCGCTGGCCGTGCTTGAACGCCTCAAGGCCTCGATCGGCTACGATGTCGTGCAGTCGGAAGCCGGCATGTCGAAGGTTTCGGTCATCGGCATCGGCATGAGGAGCCATGCCGGCGTCGCCGCCACCGCTTTCAAGGCGCTGGCCGACAAATCGATCAACATCCGCGCCATCACGACCTCGGAGATCAAGATTTCGATCCTGATCGACGGCCCGTATACGGAACTTGCGGTTCGTACTTTGCATTCCGTCTACGGTCTGGATAAGCAGTAGCGAGAACGATTTGAGTTGTTGCGTGTGCGCCGGTCGCGGTGGAAACTGCGGCGGGCAGAATGCCCATTGGAGAACAAGCCGCGATGCGTGATCAGGCCAGTGGCCCGCGCGTTTTGCTCAAACGGCTCCGCGAGCTCATGCAGGAGCCGCTGGAGCCGCAGGAGCGGCTTGACCGGATTGTGCGCGACATCGCCTCCAACATGGTCGCGGAAGTCTGCTCGCTCTATGTGCTGCGCGCCGATTCGGTGCTCGAACTCTACGCCACCGAAGGCCTGAACCCGAACGCCGTCCATTTGGCGCAGTTGCGGCTGGGCCAAGGCCTGGTCGGCACCATCGCCGCCAGCGCGCGGCCGCTCAACCTGTCCAATGCGCAGGAACACCCTGCCTTCGCTTACCTGCCGGAGACCGGGGAAGAGATCTACAACTCGTTCCTGGGCGTGCCGGTGTTGCGGGCAGGGCGCACGCTGGGCGTGCTGGTGGTGCAGAACAAGACCATGCGCCACTACCGCGACGACGAGGTCGAGGCGCTGGAGACCACGGCGATGGTGATCGCCGAGATGATCGCCACTGGCGATCTGGCGCGGCTGACCCGGCCCGGCCTCGAACTCGATCTGCGCCGTCCTGTCAGCTTCACCGGCCTGTCCTTCAATGAAGGCGTCGGGCTTGGCCATGTCGTGCTGCACGAGCCGCGCATCGTCGTCACCAATCTGTTCAACGAGGACAGCGAGGAAGAGGTTCGCCGGTTGGAGACCTCACTCAGCTCGCTCAGGTTGTCCATCGACGACATGCTGGAACGCCGCGACGTCGCCTTCGAGGGCGAGCATCGCCAGGTGCTGGAAGCCTATCGCATGTTCGCCAACGATCGCGGCTGGGTGCGCCGGCTGGAAGAGGCGATCCGCAACGGCCTGACGGCCGAAGCCGCGGTGGAAAAGGTGCAGAGCGACATGCGCGCCCGCATGCTGCACATGACCGATCCCTATCTGCGCGAGCGGATGAGCGATTTCGACGACCTCGCCAACCGCCTGCTACGCCAGCTGATGGGGCGCGGGCCGGAAGATGTCGCGGCATCGCTGCCTAAGGACGCCATCATCGTCGCCCGTTCGATGGGAGCTGCCGAACTGCTCGATTATCCCCGCGACAAGATGCGCGGGCTGGTGCTCGAGGACGGTGCAGCGACCAGCCACGTCGTCATCGTCGCCCGTGCCATGGGCATCCCCGTCGCCGGCCAGATGAAGGGCGCTGTTTCCATGGCGGAAAACGGCGATGCCATCATCGTCGACGGCGAGGAGGGCGTGATCCATTTGCGGCCGCAGCCCGATCTCGAGGCTGCTTATGCCGAAAAAGTGCGTTTCAGGGCGCGCCGGCAAGAGGTCTACCGCGAACTGCGCAAAAAGCCGTCGACGACCAGGGATGGTGTCCAGGTCGATTTGCTGATGAATGCCGGTCTTGCCGTCGACCTGCCGCAGCTTGCCGAAGCGGGTGCGGCCGGCATCGGTCTGTTCCGCACCGAATTGCAATTCATGGTCGCTTCCACCTTTCCCCGGGCCGAGGCCCAGGAAAAGCTCTACCGCGACGTGCTCGAAGCGGCGCGCGGCAAGCCCGTCACCTTCCGCACCATCGACATTGGCGGCGACAAGGTGCTGCCCTATTTCAAGGGCGCGATCCAGGAAGAGAACCCGGCGCTTGGCTGGCGGGCGATCCGCCTGACGCTCGACCGGCCGGGCCTGCTGCGCACCCAGATCCGCGCTTTGCTCAAGGCCAGCGGCGGCCGCGAATTGAAGCTGATGCTGCCGATGGTGACCGAGCTCGGCGAGATCACCCAGGCGCGCGAGATCATCGACCGCGAGGTGCGGCACTTGTCGCGCTTTGCCCATCATTTGCCGACCAGCCTGAAGCTGGGGGCGATGCTTGAAGTGCCGTCGCTGCTGTTCCAGCTCGACGAATTGATGAAGGCGGTCGATTTCGTCTCGGTCGGTTCGAACGATTTGTTCCAGTTCGTCATGGCCGTCGACCGCGGCAACACGCAACTGGCCAACCGCTTCGACACGCTGTCGGCACCCTTCTTGCGCGTCCTCAAGCAGATCGCCGATGCCGGCGTCCGCAATCACACGCCGGTGACGCTGTGCGGCGAACTCGCCGGCAAGCCGATCTCGGCGATGGCGTTGATCGGACTCGGTTTCCGCTCGATCTCGATGTCGCCGGCCTCGATCGGGC